>WFPV01000081.1 GCA_015487405.1 Aquifex sp.
ACTCGGACAGAACTCCCTCCACAAATCTGGATTGGCGCTCATAAAAGCGGTGGAAGAAATACAAAAAGAGCCCGTTTAAGGCTATTTCCTTTCTTTTTTCCTTTAAAATCCTTTTTATGGACGTTTATGAGATTTTAGAAAAGTTCCCTGAGCAGTTTAATTACGAAGAGATAAAAAAAGATTTATCTTCTTGCAAAGGAATAGTCTTCTGCGGGATGGGAGGCTCGGGAATAGTGGGGAGCTTTGCCTCGAGGTGGCTTGAGCACAGAGGATACGATAAACCTTTGGTTGTAGTGAAAGATTACACACTTCCCAAGTTTGTGGATAAAGACTTCCTCGTTATCTGCATTAGCTACAGCGGAAATACGGAAGAGACACTTTCCAATTTTCAAGAAGCAGTAAGCAGGGGAATAAAGCCCATATGTATAACGAGCGGAGGAAAGCTAAAAGAGCTTGCTGAAAAAGAAGGATGCGAAGTCTACGAAATTCCGAAAGGCTACCAACCTCGTTTCGCTTTGGGATTTATGCTCTCAAAACTTCTTAACCTTCTCGGAGTTTACCAGGAGGAGCTTGAGGATGCTAAAGAAAATCTACAGGAAAATCTTTCAAAAATAAAAGATACAGCGAAACGGTTATCGGAAAAACTTTACAACTATGTTCCTATAATATACGCAACTCCCCTAACTTCCCACATAGCCGAACGCTGGAAGGGACAGATTAACGAAAACGCAAAAACACCCGCCTATTACACCGTCCTTCCTGAAATGCACCACAACGAGGTAATGGGCTGGAGCAATCCCCTGCTGAGGTCTAAGTTTTCCTACATAATAATGTTTGATGAAAAGGACCATCACAGAGTAAAGTTAAGAGTAGATATAACTAAAAAAATCTTAGAAGACCTCGGAGTTGTTCCCGGAATCCTGAAAGGGGAAGGAAACTCCTACCTTGCGAGAAGTCTTTATTTGCTTCACATAGCCGATTGGCTTAGCGTTTACCTCGCTGAGCTTTACGGATACAATCCCTTTGATATAAAGATAATAGATAGAATCAAAAGAGAACTTTCAAATGCCTAACTATCTTCTCAGGCTTGCCTTCGTAGGAACAAACTTTTCCGGCTGGCAGATTCAACCTAATGTGAGGACAGTTCAGGGGGAGCTTACCAAGGCTCTTAAGATTATTTTTAAGGAAGATGTAAAAGTAATAGGATGTTGCAGAACCGATGCAGGTGTCCACGCACTTGACTACATTGCAAACTTTAAAGCAACGAGGGAGATAGAAGCGGAAAAGATTCTTAAAGCTTTAAACGGAATGCTACCGAAAGATATAGGTGTTTACGAGGTGAAAATAGTTCCTGAAGACTTTAACGCTCGTTATTCTGTGAAAAAGAAAACCTACCTTTATAAGATTTGGAACTCGGAAGTTAGAAATCCTTTTTTATACCACTTTTCATGGCAGGTAAAAAGAAAATTGAATAAGGAACTTCTTATAAAAGGACTTAAGAAGCTTGAAGGAACTCACGATTTTGAAGGATTCGCAAAGCTGGAAGAGGAAAAAAATACAGTAATAAACTTAGAAAAGGTAGAAATCTCTTTTAAAGAGCCTTTAATTGAGATACGCCTTACGGCGTCCCATTTCTTAAGGTATATGGTCAGGAGAATAGTAGGAACCTGTGTAAAAATAGCTATAGGTTTTTTTTCTGAAGAAATTTTAGAGGATATATTGAGTAAAAAAGTAAAAGCTCCCTATACAGCTCCCGCTTGTGGTCTTCACTTAGAGAAGGTAGAGGTATGAACTGGGGGAAGGATACTTTTTGTTTCAAACACAAGGTTTGTGTTATAAATTTAATAGTATGTCTGCAAAAGTAAGGACTAACGTTTATCTTGATAGGGAGTTAAAAGAAAAGGCAAAGAAAGTTTTTAAAGCTTACGGTCTGAGTTTGAGCGATGCTTTTAATCTTTTCCTTGCTAAAGTAGTTAAAAAAAATGAGCTTCCTTTAGAAGAAATTATCCCTGAAGAAACTTTAAAAGCTATAAATGACGCAAGAGAAGGAAAAAATATGAAACGGTTAACTTACACAGAGTTTAAAAAGCTTGTAAATGAAACAACTGGAAATTCATGAACAGTTTATAAAGGATTTAAAGAAAGTCAAACTCAAAAATAAACATATGCAGAAACTTTTTACTTATGTTAGCTTGTTGCTAAATGAAAAACCATTGCCACCAGAAGCAAAGGACCATGAGCTTAAAGGAAGTTTCAAAGATATAAGAGAGTTTCATCTTGGAGGAGATTTAATCGTTCTTTATAGAAGAATTGAAGACAAAATTCAGTTCTTACGAATAGGTTCTCATGCTCAAATCTTGGGTATGTAAAAATATGCCTTAAAATATCTCCAAAGCTGGATTTACTGGAAGCTCTCCGTATTTAGCTCCTTCCACTATTACCTTCCTTCCGTCTATCTTTATGCGGTTTTCCGCAAACCACTGGATAGTTTGGGGTAGAATTTTGTGCTCCCACTTTAGGATTCTTTCAGCGAGGGTTTCTCCAGTATCTTCGGGGAGAACAGGAACTACCGCTTGAACAATTACGGGTCCTGCGTCAACACTTTCATCAACTATGTGAACTGTGCATCCCGAAAACTTAGCTCCAAATTTTACAGCCTGCTCTTGGGCATGGAGTCCCTGAAAAGCTGGGATGAGGGATGGATGGATATTTATTACTCTGTTGGGAAAGTGTTTTAGGAAATGTCCTGAAAGTATCCTCATAAATCCTGCAAGGACTACGAGCTCAACACCTTTCTCCTTTAGAACTTTAACTATTGCTTCTTCAAAGGCTTTGCGTGAGGAGTGGTTTTTTTGCTCTATTGTGGTGTATGGGATTCCGTGCTTTCTGCACCTTTCTAACGCTAACGCTTTAGGATTATCGGAAACTACAATTTCTATTTTTGCGTTGACTTTCCCCGCTTCTATGCTGTCTATGATAGCCTGGAGGTTGCTACCTCTTCCGGATACCAGAACGCCTATTTTTAGCATCTTTATTATCTTACGTTAATTTTTGTATTTAAAGATTAATCCTTTCACTATTCCCCTTGTTTCCGTGGCTATCGGGTTGCATTTCGCAACGAGGAGGAAGAATATGTCTCTGTCGGCATCGCTCAATGTCTCAAAGTTTGCCTGCCCTTTGCTTATTACTATGTCAGCTTCGTAAAAGTATTTCCTGAACTCCTCACTGCAGTCCTCAAGCCACGTTCCCACCTTGTCAGAGCCGTTGTGAATGACTTTACACAATTTGGTCATTGAGACTTCCTCGGCGTCTTCCATAGTGGCATCGTTAAGTATGGGCTTTCCTTTTACTGCGTAAACTACCTCTTTTCCCATGTCTTTCAGGGTTTTTACGAGAAGTTTGTCAAAGGCTATCTCTCCCGCGTTATCTCCTATTATTAATACGCAGAAGGCGTCCTTAAGTCTTTCTTTAAAAATTTCGTAATCAAATACTATGAAGTCTTTTTTCAGGAGTTCTTTCACTTCCCTTTCAACGTCAAATAGTCCTTTTACCGCAAAGTCTATAAAGTTCCCTACGGCGGAGAGTTTTAAAGAAAATGCGAGCTTATCTGAAGCCTTTTGGTAGTCCTTCTGGAGTTCTTCAAGCATCTTGAGGGCTATTTGGTTGGCGAGCTTCTTCATCTCTTTGAAGGGGTCCTCTGTTCCTGCGATTTCTTTAACGATTTGCTGGATAAAGTAGGCGTAGTATGCCGGGGATTTGTCAAACTCTTCAAACCTGGAGAGGAACTTTAAGCTTCTCTTTGCTATCTCAAGCTCTTTCTCTTTGGGTAGTTTTAGTTTCCTGACTGCGTTTAGTCCCTGGTTTATGAGGCAGGGTATACACTCAGGATAAGCCTTCATGTTATAGCCTTCAGAACTTGCTCCGCATCTTCGGGTTTTTCTATGTTGAAAACTCTGACTCCGGGAATGGTTTGCTGTATAAGTTTGGAAAGAACGTTCTTAGGTCCTATCTCCACGAATGTGTCCACGCCTTGCTCGTGCATATACTGGACACTTTGGAACCATCTGACGGGTGAGAACATCTGATGGTAAAGGTTATTCCTTATCTCGTGCGCCATGGTGTGTGCCTTTGCGGTGTAGTTCTGGACGAGGGGTATCTTTATGTTCTGGATTGGGGCTTGAGCGAGCTTGAGCTTAAAGGCGTCGGCAGCGGGCTTCATAAGTGAGCAGTGGGATGGGACTGATACCTTTAAGGGAATAGCTCTTCCTCCCATCTCTTTCGCTATCTGTGCAGCTTTTTCTACCGCTTCTTTTTCTCCTGAGATAACGGTCTGGGTAGGGGAGTTGTAGTTTGCGGGCTCAACTACTCCCACATCTTTAGCCTTCTCGCAAGCCTCTTCAACCTTCTCGGGAGGAAGTTTTAGTATTGCTACCATCGCTCCCTTTCCTTCGGGGACTGCTTCTTGCATGTATTTTCCTCTGTAGTAAGTAAGTCTTGCGCCGAGCTGTGTATCTATCCCCCCCGCAACCGCGAGGGCGGAGAACTCTCCGAGGGAGTGTCCAGCTACGAAATCGGGCTTAGGGAATCCCATACTCTCTAAAGCCTTCCATATTCCGAACTCCACCGCAAAGAGTGCGGGCTGTGTGTATACAGTTTTATTTAACTTCTCTTCGGGTCCTTTAAAGATAACGTCAACTATATCGTTTAGGGACATCCTGAGGGAGTGCTCAACCGCGTGTATTACGTCCGCTGTTTCGGGGAAGGCTTTATAAAATTCGTATCCCATTCCTACGTATTGAGAGCCTTGTCCGGGAAAAACGTATGCTATCTTTCCCATGCTTTAAGATTATATACACTATGGCGATAATAAAACCTTACAAGGGTAAGTATCCGAAGATTCATGAAAGCGTTTACCTCTCGGAGAATGTTGTGGTTATCGGGGATGTAGAGATAGGAGAAGACTCAAGTGTATGGTTCGGGAGCGTTATCAGGGGAGACGTTAACTATATAAGGATAGGGAAGAGGACGAATATTCAGGACAACTGCATTGTTCACGTCACTCACGACACTCATCCCACTATAATAGGGGACAATGTCACGGTAGGACACGGTGTTATTCTACACGGGTGTGTTCTCCACAATAACATACTTGTGGGAATGGGAGCTACCATTATGGACGGTGTGGAGATAGAGGACTTTGTTCTCGTGGGAGCGGGAGCACTTGTAACTCCCAATAAAAAAATACCTTCCGGTGTTTTGGTGGCGGGAGTTCCCGCCAAGATAGTGAGGGACCTGAGGGAAGAGGAGATAGAGCTTATAAAGGAGTCTGCGGAGAACTACGTTAGGTATAAGAATGAATACCTTAAAGGTGCTTAATTAAATTAATGGAACACTCAAAAATTTATAAATAACAGGATACCTTTCGGTGATAAAGAAATAGAAAAGATTGAAAGAAAAGTGGGTTAGTGCCGGAGCTAAAATTGAGCCGCTTCTTTGATATAAGTATCCAAAAATGAGAGAGGGAAAGAAGGTGAGAGCCGCTCCGAGGGTTCCCTGATAAACCACGTGAGCGAAGGCAAACATAAAGGAAACCGCAAGGTTATTGAACCTCTGCATTAAGAAGCCTCTAAAGAAGGCTTCTTCCAGGAAAGCTATACCGAGCTGATTCAAAACAAAGGCGTAGCACTTGGCAGTAAAAAGGTAGGGAAATCCGAGAGGTAAAAAAGGAATTGCGTAAATAAAACCTCTTTTAAAGTTCTTAAAGCCTATGTTTTCTTCCTTTTCAAAAAGCAGGGGAATTATCAAGACTACGGCGGGAAGAAGGTCTATCCCTTTCTTTTTAGCTATCCACAGGGAAACCAAAAAAAGTAAATAAAAACTAAGGTGCTTCATTTAAAGACTCTTTTTAGTTTTTCAACAGCTTCGTCAACGTGTTCTTTCTCAAGAATTAAAGGCGGTAAGAATCTTATTACATTACCTGCAGTGCAGTTTATAACGAGACCTTCCTCAAGGGCTTTGAGGACGTATCCCTTACATTCTTCCTTCAGCTCAATACCGAGCATCAGTCCCCTACCTTTGACCTTTCCGAGGTTTAGCTCCTCTAAGCGTTTTTTGAAATACTCTCCCACCGAGCGAACGCGAGGTAATAAATCCTTAACCTTATCAACTACGTAAGAGGCTACCTTGCAAACGAGGGGATTTCCTCCAAAGGTGGAGCCGTGAGAACCAGGAGTGAAGCTCTGGGCAACTTCTTCCCTTGCGAGTGTAGCACCTATGGGGACACCGCTTCCCAGTCCCTTCGCAAGTGTGATAATGTCAGGTTTTAAGAAGCTAAAGTGTTTATAAGCGTAAAACTCTCCGGTTCTGCCTATCCCCGTTTGAACCTCATCTATTATTAGTAAGAGTTCCTTTTCCTTACACAGCTCCTGGAGCTTTGCAAGAAACTCCTCCTCGGCGGGATTTACTCCTCCCTCTCCCTGAATTACTTCCAAGATGATACCTGCGGTCTCTTCATCAAGAAGTTTATAGACGCTGTCAATGTCGTTCAGCTTTGCATGGGAAAATCCAGGAAGCATAGGCTCAAAGCCTTGATGGAATTTTGGCTGTCCTGTTGCGGAGAGGCTTCCGTAGGTTCTTCCGTGGAAAGAGCGTTCAAACGCTACAAACTTGTATTTATTTTTCCCCTTGTCTCTCCAGTATTTGCGGGCAAGCTTTAGAGCTGCCTCCACACTTTCGGTTCCGCTATTGCAGAAGAAGACCTTACCGGAGGTGTGGAACTCCTTAACGAGTTTCTGGGCAAGCTCTTCCTGCCACGGGTTCTCAAAGAGGTTTGAAACGTGAATAAGTTCCTTTGCTTGAGAGGAGATTATTTTTACCACTTCGGGAGGAGCGTGTCCGAGGGAGTTCACTCCCACTCCCGCTATAAGGTCAAGGTATTTTCTCCCTTTGTCGTCGTAAAGGTAGACGCCTTCTCCTTTCACGAACTTAACCGGTAGCCTTGAGTAGTTATTCATCAAGTAGCTCATGGTCTTCCCACGCTGTAGTATTCAAAACCTAATTTTCTTACTTCTTCTGGGTTATAAATGTTCCTTCCATCTAAAATTATAGGAAGCTCCATAAGTTTCTTTAGTTTATTGAAGTTCACCTTTTTAAACTCATCCCACTCGGTTATTATGAGCAAGGCTTCCGCTCCCTTCGCTGCTTCGTATTTATCGCTGAAGTATTTTAAATCTTCCCCTTCGGGAAAGAGCTTTTTCATATTGGGCACAGCCTTAGGGTCGTAGGCACGAACTACAGCTCCTTCCCTTAGGAGTTCCTGAATAACTCTTATGGAAGGAGCTTCCCTTATATCGTCGGTGTTGGGCTTAAAGGAAAGTCCCCAAATCGCTACCTTCTTACCTTTAATTACCCACAGGATATCCTTTAGTTTTTGGATAAACTTACTAACTCGTTCTTCGTTTACACTTAGGGCTCCTTTTAGAATGCCTGCGTTTACTCCGTATTCTTCCAAGGTCTTTATAAAGGCTTTTGTATCTTTCGGAAGACAGCTTCCACCCCATCCGAGACCGGCTTTTAAAAACTCCTTTCCTATCCTCTTGTCGTATCCCATACCTTCCGCCACTTCCTCTACGTTAGCTCCCACCTTCTCGCAGAGGTCTGCAACCATGTTTATGAAGGAAATCTTCGTAGCTAAAAAGGTGTTAGAAGCGTATTTTATTATCTCCGCTGTCGGAGGATTGGTTATCAGGAGGGGATACCCCTTATCGGTTATGGGCTTATAGAGCTCCCTTAAAATCTTCTCCGCTCTTTCTGAGCTTACTCCCACAACTATTCTGTCAGGCTCCAAGAAGTCCTGGACTGCGTGTCCTTCTCTCAAAAACTCGGGATTAGACGCAACGTCAAACTCTAAATTTTTGTCTTTGAGGTAAAGTTTTATAGTTCTTTCTACTCTCTTATGAGTTCCTACGGGAACAGTTGACTTATTCACTATTAGTTTATACCTGTCCATATACTTAGCGGTTAGCCGAGCGACTTCTTCAACGTAGGACATGTCCGCCGAGCCATCTGGGAGGGACGGTGTCCCGACGCATATAAAAATGACGTCCGAAAACTTCACCCCTTCCCTTATATCACTCGTAAAGTCAAGCTTTCCTTTGGAGAGTCCTTCCTTCAGAAGCTCCTCCAGTCCGGGCTCGTAGATAGGACTTATTCCTCTTCTGAGGAGCTCCACCTTTTCGGGAACTTTTTCTACTACGAGAACCTCGTGTCCTATGTGGGAAAAACAGGCTGCAGAAACGAGTCCCACATACCCGCCACCGATTATGGTAAGTTTCATGATAAGGCATTATTATAAATTTCCTATGCTTAGATTTGAAAATTACGAGCTTGCGGTTGTATTTATAGCTACGAGATTTTTAGAATTGGTTGGAATAATTTTGAGCATAATTTTGATTTTTAAAGGTTATAAACTTCGCTACGTTTTAGCCACGGCAGGTATCGTAATTTTAAGTATTCTTATAACTGTTTTAGCTCTCGCCTTTAGAGAATACTTCCTTCCTATAGCTCTTGCGGATTTTGCTATAACTGCCGTTCTTTTAATCGGTCTCTTTACTTACATTATTAAAAATCCTGAAAAAACTCGGGATTTTTCCCCCAATTACAAAGTTAGGTGTCCCTTCTGTGGAGTTTTAATTCTGAAAGAAGACGAGCTGTGCACATTAAAGATAGGAGATTACAACTACTACTTTGAGAGCTGTGACCACCTTATAAAGCTTTTGAAAGACATTGAATACTTCCTTGAGAAGGGAAGTGTATATTCCGGGGAGCTCAGGGAAGCCTACGTAAAGACCAGCGATACGGGAAAGTGGAAGAAGCTTGAAAACGTGAAGATAGTTAAAGAAGGTAAAGAGTATAAGGCTTACGAAAATCCCCCCGAAGGCTCAAAGATTGTCAATCTAAAGGAAATTCTTGATGAGGCTAAGGACATCCTCAGGCGTTGGGAGTCTTAGGCACTCCTTCGTTCCAGTTTTACACTTCTTTGGATTCGGAGAGCAGGGAGAGCAGGGAGCGGGATTATCCAAGTAAGAACCTATTAAGGGATAAAATCCGTATTTAGAGGAGGTAGCTGTATAAACAGTTATCGCTGGAACTCCGAGAGCGTTAGCGATGTGAACGGGTGAGGAATCGTTTGCAACAACAAGCCGAGCTCCCTTTATTACTCCCATAAGCTCCCTGAGAGAAGTTTTTCCAACGAGATTAATAACTTTTTTATTTTTTATTAAGCCTTCGGCTTTTTTTAGGTCAGCTTTGGTTCCCGTAATAACAATTTGTGTATCCAGCCTTTTAATAAGCTCGTTCCAGTTTTCTAAGCTCCACTCCTTCAAGGGGAAGTTTGAGAAGGGGGAAATAACGATGTAGTCTTTATCTTTTAAGCCAAACTTTTCTATTACATCTGAGTCCGCAAATAGTTTGGTTTCTCTCACGAACTTCTTAATGCCGAGAGGTTTTAATAAGTTCAAATTTCTATCAACCTCGTGAAGATTCCACCTGTGCTCTACGAGGTCCGTGTAGAGGAAGGGGAGTTCAGATTTATCAAAGCCTATTCTCCTTTTAATCCTTGCAAAGTAAAGAATGAGTGCCGTTCTCAGGGAGCGGTGTGGTGATATAACAACATCGTATTTCTTTATCTTTTTAATAATTTCAAAGCTTTCCTTAAAACCTCTGTTAAAAGGAATAAGCTCTATGTCGTATCCTTTGAGAAGTTCAGTTATAAAGGGTCTTCCGACAAATCCAATTTCTGCATTCAGGAAATTTTCCTTTAGCGTTCTTATTAGTGGCGTAGTAAGAATCACGTCTCCTAAGTAAGCGGTTTGCCAGATTAGGATTTTCATTAGTTTCTATTTTAGATACCTCGCTGTTGCTCGGTGTTGAAATTGTGAGAATTCGTCTGCCCACCGAGTATTTGTAAGTAATAGTAAGTAAATAAAGTAAAGGTATAAAGGGAGGAGCGAAAAGAATGAAAAAAACTTTAGTTTTTCCCTTAAATGCTACCAAGTTCTTTACACTTCCTTATTTCCCTTAATCTAATCACTAGAATATGTTTGATTTTCAATGGAATTGTGATAACTTTTGCAATAATGCCCTGTTAATAAGGGATTGCAATCGCAATATGCAACCTTAGGAGCTGAAAATGCTGCAGATTGACAATTTCCTTATAGGTGTTACCGCTTGTATTCCTTTTTAATCTCGTACTCGCAGGTTACCTTATTTATCTAAGGAAAAAGAAGAAGAATGCAAAAACTTCTTAAATTCGTAATAGTGCTGTCCTAACTATCTTTCTCTTTTCATCTACCTCAAAAGTCTTTCCAAAGAACCGCTCGCACACCCATATATTGGTTTTCAGGTGTCCCGTAAACCTCGGGACTTTAATTTCTCCTCCCACTAAAGCCATTAGGGGAATCAGGTGGTCTGCAAGGTGTCTATCAACCGTTGCACCGCTTGACCAGTCCTCGTGGAGCTTTTGAACCGCTTCCGCTCCCACTATTTCGGCGAGCTTCCCTTTCTTACCGAGGTTGTCAGCTCCTAGAATATTACCCTCCGTATCTTCTAACCACACAGTTATACTCGTTCCTATGGAATTTGCGTTTGCATACTGTCTGTAAGTCTCTGCAGGAGGATAACCGATCTCCTCAAGAGCCTTTAATGCTCCTTTAGCCTGCCTTTCCGCCACATTTCTTTCTCTTAGCTCCTCGTGGGCTACCGAAAAAATGTGAATCTTCTTAATTTCTCCTCTTGTGATTCTAAAAAAATTAACTTTACCCTTCAGGTATTCCCTAATCGCCTCCAAATCCTTCGGTTGCTCCTCTAAGTTGGTTCTTACAGTTAACTGAACTACTCCCCCGCCTGCGGGATAGAATCCCCTCCTTATAACTTCTAACCTGATAAACTCAGGAACTTTGTAAATGTAAAGCAAAAACACAAACCTGAGCCAGTCAATTGTCGGGCTCTTGGGAACGTCCGTTCCGCCTATTACTCTTATAACTGTCTCTCCGGGAGTAAATAAAGTCAAGGGAAGTATCGTTTGGAAAAATAAGGTTATAGAACCTGCGGTATCAAAATTGACCTCGTAAGTTCCGCTCCTCAATTTCTTGGGCTTGTAAAAGAGTTCTGTAGAACCGAGTTCGTCTCCCTCCACTTTGGCCTTCGCGAATCTTTTTAGGAGTTTCACTATATTCAGATGCTGTATCTTTAAGCCTGGCTTCTCCCTCTTTCTCCTTATGTTGTAAATCCTTACAGGTATTCCGAGGAGTGTGCTCAAAAAGAGAGCCGTCCTTACTATTTGTCCTCCGCCCTCTCCGTATGAGCCATCTATTTCTAAGACTTCCATAATTTTCACCGCCGAAGGCGGTCTTTAAATATACTTACCTTCACCTTCCATAATTACAGAAATGACGTTACCGTCGTTCTTGATTTCCTTAACCTTGTAATCGTAGAAGTTTATCTTTTCTAAACCTTCTTCTCCTAAGCTTCTTTCAGCTATGTACCTTACGGTGTAAGCTCTGTGGGGCATCGGATTTACAACCCTTTTACCTTTTCTGATGTATTCAAACCTCACGATTTTTGCATTTTCTGGAAAATTTACCGTTTCCCTTTGTTCTTTAGTCAAAAAGTCAAATACGAGAGCTCTGTCCAAAAGCTTGCCAGTATGCTCTTTTAAGATTTCCTTCCAGAAACTCTTTAGCGTTCTTCCTTCGTAAGAATCTGAGAACTCAACGATATACTTTGGGATGAGGTCTGAAACAGCAAGCATTCCAAAAAGGGGAGAAATAATTATTCCTTTGTCTATTATATCTAGCTGAATTTTGCTAGGAAGACACCAGAATTCTAAGCTCTCCCAGAACTTGCCTTTATACCTCCTCCATGCGGGAAGTAGAGGATTCGTTTTTACTTTAAAAGCTCTTATAAGCTTTTCCCTGTAGGGATTCAGAAAGCTAAAGCGGTTTTTCTCCTTGTCCTCCCAAATACTGAAGTAATCTTCTTTAACCAAATCCATTGAGGACTGTTGTCTTTCCGAAGGAAGCAGGTAGAAAATCATAAGTAGGTATTTTACAAACTCTTTAACTTTTTCAGGATTCTCTCTTTCTGTCCCTTTTCCCCTTGCTTTCCTTCTTCAAGGAGATTTAGAGCTTTTTCGTAGTAGTGTTTTGCCTCTTCTTTGAAACCCATTTTTAAGAGAACATCCCCCACGTGCTCGTTTACTACTGGATCGTCATAGACTTTTCTTAGGGCTTTTAAGAGATATTGTATAGCCTTTTCGTAATTTCCTTCCTTGTAGTAAACCCAGCCCATACTGTCAAGGTATGCGGGGTTTTCGGGCTCTTTCTCGAGTGCTTTTTTAATTAATTCCTTTGCTTCCTTTACACGTTTGCTTCCGTACCACAGGAGAAGAGAATAGCCAAGGTGGTTGTAAAGGTCAGGATTCTCCGGATTGAGTTCTATAGCTTTTCTCAGGTATTCCTCTGCATGCTGGTAATTGCCAAGGTAATCGTAAACTATAGCTTTAGAGAAATAAATTCTATAATCGTCGGGGTACTTCTTTTCAAGCTCACTTAGAATCTTTAAGGCTTCCTTATATTTACTTTTTCGCGTTAAGAGTTCTGCTTCAAGAAGGGAAAGGTTCAGGTTTTCTTCTCCTATGTATTTAACTTTCTCTATAAGTCTTTCTGCATCTTCGTAGTTCTTAAGATCTATGTAAATTCCGACTAATCTCTCAATAACCTTAGTGTTGTTGGGAAGTTTAGCAAGAAGTTCTTCATAAAGTTCCTTGGCCTTTTTTATGTCTCCTGTTAGCTCTAAAGACAGAGCGTAAGCAAAAACTATGTTTAGATTGTTTGGATCTCTATAATAGAGTTTCTCTAAGATCTTTCGAGCTTTTACAAACTCTCCTGTGCTGATAAGGAGTAGAGCGTACTCCTGTAGGTATTTTTCGTTTTCGGGGTCCAGCTTGAGGAGTTTGCGATAGATGTTCTTCGCTTTCTCTAACTTGTTAGACGCAAGGTATAACTTAGCAAGTTTTTCAAGAATAAGCTTATTTTCCGGATAGTGCTCTAAGAAGGTTTTATAAAGTTCCTCCGCCTTTGAAAGTTGTTTACCTTTTTCATATATACTTCCTATTGCAATAACGGCGGGAGGATACAGATTTCCTGTTTTTAAGGACTTTTCAAAGTATTCAAGAGCTTTTTGATTATTTCCCTTTGAGAGGTATATTCTTCCAAGTATGTAGTAAAATAAAGGATTATACGGGTCTTCCTTTATTAGCTTTTTCACCACATGTTCAGCTTTTTTTAAGTTTTTTGTCTTTAAATATTCATCTACTAGGAAAAATATTACCTTTTTATCGTCGGGAAATTCCTTATATGCTTTTTCTATAACCTTCAAAGCTTTCTTTTCTCTGCCGGTGGATTTGTATATGTTGTAAAGAATAATGTAAGGCTCTACTCTATAGAGATACATATCAAGAAACTCTTTTGCAACTTTTTCTGCAAGCACGTAATCTTTAAGATTTAATAACACACGAAGTGTATCTAAATAAAGGTAATAAGAAGGTTTTTCATCTAATGCTTTTAGACAGTATAGTCTCGCCCTTTCGGGCTCCTTAAGGTAATAGGCACAGAATAGTGCATTTTCATAAAAGTCTGCAAAGGCGAGTTTTATAGCTAAAAGCAGAGCTAAAAATTTTCCCATGACTGCACCTTGTAGACGAATATAGGTTTATTTATCTTACTCAAAAGCTTAGAAGCTGTGCTACCGAGGATTATTCTCCTTAGCCCAGAAAGTCCTTTTGATCCTATTATAAGCAGTTCTACGTCTTCGGAGTTATTAACTGCATTTACTATTTCTTCTACTGGACTTTCTCCCTCTTTAAAGATTATCTCCGCTTCTTTTCCTAAATTTCTAAACTTTTGAGCTATTTCTTCAAGTATTTTGATTTTCTCCTTAGCAAATTTTTCGTGAACCTTTTCTTTAAGTCGCTTTATTAAAGGTAGTTCCAATGGCTCGTTTATGTGGAGTAGCTTGACTTTAACATTGAAAGGTTTAAGGAGTTCTAAAGCAAATTCCGCCGTCCTTTGTGCTGTTTCGGAAAAGTCATAGGCTATTACTACGCTTTTTGTAAAACTAACTTCCTTTCCCTTTATCACGAAGTCACTCTTCTTTCCGTGCCTTACTACTTTTTCAGTTGTTGAGCCTATAAGGATTTTCTCTATCAATCCCTTTTTGTGACTTCCTAAGAAAAGGATGTCGGGATTTAATTTTTCTTCGTATTCTAAGATTATGTCTGCTGCTTCCCCTATTTCTATGTGGCTATCCGCTTTAATAGGGGAAAGGAAGTCTATTAAGCCCTTCAATTTTTCCTCAACTTCCTTCTTTTTGTCTTTTTCTATTTCCTCAATAGTTTCTATATCTATTACACTAACTCCAAGTGTTTCGGGATAGGGAAGGTATACAACGGGGGAAATTACGTGGAGCAAGTGGACTTCTGCTTTATGTTTTTGGGCAAATAGCTTTACCGTTCTAAGCAAAGGATTAGTTATGTCTGAAAAATCTATGGGGACTAAAAGCTTCATTAGAAAATATAGTATAACGCTTTCAGTGGGTATGTTTGCTTTCGTGGGATTCCTTATGAGACAGGTATAGTGCTACTGCTATTCCTACCAATCCAACGCCGAAGAAGAGAAAGTCGTAAGAATTTGTAAATTGGAAATCCATGACCTGTTTGAAGAAGTAAACTGAGAGAACCATTATTATTATCTTCCCGAGTTTTGTTTTGAGGTCTTCTAAGTTTCTCACTATGAGTATCCGTGAACTTCTTTCATCTTTTTCTGCAGGATCTATCTTTGATATAAAAAGTTCGTAAAGTCCCAAGCTGAAGATTATTAAGAATGTTGCTATAAGGAATAAGTCCAATGAAGCTATAACGGAAGCGAGCATCTTCTTCTGGACTATAGTCGGGTCTCCCGTTTTTAAGAACTTTATTACAGGGTAAAGAATTTCGTATACACCCACTATAAACAAGAAGAGGGAAGCTAAAAGAGAAGATAAAACAGCTATTATTACAAGAAGCCGTGATTTCCAAAGGAATTCTTCAAATAAAACCTCAAGCCATTTCATTATAGGTGTATTTTACCTTTAAATTCCCTTTCAAGTTCTCTCTTTATAGCCCTTTCTTTAAGCTCCCTTCTTCTGTCGTGAAGCTTTTTACCCTTTGCAAGACCAATAAGAACCTTAACTTTGTTGTTTTTCCAATAAAGCTTTATGGGAATGATAGTTAAACCTTTCTCTTGAACCTTTCCGCCGAGCCTTAAGATCTCCCTTTTGTGGAGAAGGAGTTTCCTCGTTCTCAGGGGGTCGTGGTTATTTATAGTAGCGTGTTTGTAGGGGGCTATGTAGAGGTTGTAAAGGAAAGCCTCTCCGTTCTGTATTCTTACGAAACTGTCTTTGAAGGATACGGTTCCCTTGTTCCTTAGAGATTTTACTTCAGAACCCGTCAGGACTATTCCAGCTTCGTAGGTTTCTAATATATCGTACTTAGCCTTTGCCTCTTTATTCTCTGCTATAGGTACTATCTTATCGCTCTTACCCATAAGGTAAATATATGGCCGGGCTGGCGGGAGTCGAACCCGCAACCTCGGGATCCGTAGTCCCGCGCTCTATCCAGTTGAGCTACAGCCCGTTCCAAAATATTTATTTTATAATTTCTTTCACAAATTTCCATTACCGCCTTCGGCGGTCCTCAATTCTTCGAATTTCTTCTTTACAAACTCCTTTGCCTCCTCCTTGGTTTTTACTTTTCCTTCCAGTTGGGCATCCAAGAGTTCTTTCTTTAGAATTCCCACAATTTTTCCAGGTTTTATACCGAGTAGCTCCATTATTTCTTCTCCGTTCAGAAGTGGCTTTAGTGTTTCCTCTCTCAGTTCGTTCCTCTTGAAACTTTCAAGCTCTGAAATGGTTTCAAGAAGTGCCTTTATGTCTTCTTCAGAGTCTCCACTTGCGTAGGCGTCCGCTATGGAAAGTAGGAATAAGTGGGGAGCTATATCCCCACAATCCTTCCAGAAGTTAGCCATTCCTTTCCTACCAAGCTCCCCTTTTTTAAAGGATTCCCTAAGATAAAAAGGTCTCAGGTGATGTCTGACGAGCTTTGCTATGAACTCGGTGGCCTCCTCTCCCCATTTTAAACGTTCTCCTATCTCTCTAACTATCTGTGCACCTACCTTATCGTGTTCGTAGAAGGTAACCTTGCCATCCCTTATCTTGAAGGTGTCAGGCTTCCCTATGTCGTGAAAGAGAGCAGCCCACTTTAGAAGTTCTATATCTGTATACTCCCCGAGAACACATTTTCTTCCAAAACTCTCAAGCAACTCTGCACTAAGATACGCGGTTCTGTTTTGGATAACTCTCTCAACCTCCTCAAGTGTTCTAAGCGTATGTTCATCAAGGGGATAGATGTGCTTCTCTCCTTGGTTCTTTACTTTCTTCAGCTTTGAGAACTCGGGAAAAATAGCTTCCAGTATTCCGTATTCGTAGAGTTCTCTCATTACTCTGTGTGAAGTGCTTTCTTTCATAATCTTGAACAGCTCGTGGGTTATGCGTTCTACAGAGGATTTAAGAACGAGCTTAGGATTCTTCTTTACAAACTCGTAAAAGTCTTCCGTAAGCTGGAGTGTTTTCTCAATAGCTATCCTGAAACCTCTCAGTATTCGGATAGGATCCTTCTTAAGGTTTTCTAAAGAAATAGGTCTAAGAATTCCCTGTTCTAAATCCTTGATACCTCCAGTGGGGTCGTAGACTATAGTTTGTTTTGCTCCTATGCTGAGAACGTCGTCCAGATTCACTGCTATTGCATTAGCTGTAAAGTCCCTTTCTTTTAGGTCTTCAATTAATGCCTTTTCGAGATCCTTTCCTTTTATTTGAGAAAAATCGAACCTGTATCTGTAAGGTGGAAGGTGGAGAACAACACTCGCTACTACGGGTCTTTTTATGAGAAATCCTTTCTTTTCGAAGATGAAAAAGTGCCCTCCTATTCTTTCAGCAAGCTTTTGAGCCACTTCCACAGGATCGGCGGTGGTAAGGAGATCCACATCCACGTTGTATCCTACGGGCTCACCGAGAATTCTGTCCCTCACCCATCCGCCTACGATAAAGCAATAGTCTTCTCTTGGCAGAACCTTAGCAATATCGTCAAAGTAGGACATGTAAAAGTTGAGCCCGTGGAGGGTATGCTTTCCCGAGGAAACTATCTCAATCTTTTCCATAGAGATAATAATAAGTGTCTTAACAGGATAAAGCCTATGAGGCTCGGTAGAACCTGGTTAACCGAGCTGCAGCCATCTCCTCCGCCTGAGGAGGAAGGGAAAGAGGTAAAGCTTATCGTCTTTATAGGAACAGTGCTTTCTCCCCAGTATCCTGCAGCAGTCCCTGTAATGTAGGTCCCGTGCCTACCAAGGTCGTAACTACAGTAACCTTGGGAAATTAATGCATTTATCTTGGTTTCATCGCACGGGCACACACCGAGCTACACGTCGTAAGTTCCGTCACAGGCAACTTCGGAGGAAGAAAAGCCAAAGAACTTTACCTCGTTTTCCCGTTTTCATCTAAAAATGCAGGATGGAAGAAATTTATACCCGTATCTATCACACCTACGATTACTCCATTCCCTTTTTTCCGGATTCTAAGGCTCCTGTTCTAACCTATATAGGGTGTAAGCAGCAATCTCACTTCTTTTTATACTCTTAAGGATGAACCCGAAGCTTCCGGAAGAGGTAAAAGTAACAGAACCGGAACAGGTAAAGTAATCGGAAAGTTGGGAGTAGGGTTTTTGACAGCCCGAAGGAAGATGCACCGCTCCTTGCACTATGTAACCGGAGAAGTTTCCGGTTGCGTTCACGGTGATACTGCCGTTTCCAAAGACGGTATAAGATTCTGCAGCAGCTACGTCGTTCAGGGGAAATAGTTTTCTCGGAGATTCCGCATAGGGGTACTCGGAAACGATCTCCTGGAGCCCTGATAGGGGAATACTTAAGGTCTTTACTCTCCCATCATTGGTAAGTACCTTTACTTTCACAAGTTCATTGTGTTCCAAAGTTTGAAGTTTGATAAGCTTCTTTAGTTTCGGGTCAAGAATGCCTGCGAAAGAATAACTAAGAATTAAGAGAAGAATCCCGAGAACAAAAAACATCTTGTTATATTTTAATCTTGAAAAATTTCCACTAACTCCTTTGCTCCTTCCAAGGTTTTTTCGGTTTTTAGCCCCATAAGTTTTGCAACTTCCTCAAGTTTCTCCTTACGATTCAATTCTCTCACTTTTATTAGGGGAATATCTCCTATAAATTCTTTTTCCGTCCTGAAGTTTTTATCCCCGGCTGCACATAGAGAAGCCGAATGGGTTATAGCTATTATCTGCATACTCTTAGAGAGTTTCTTTAAAAATTTAGCAAGCTTCAGTGAGCTTTCCCCGCTTATGCCGGTATCCACCTCGTCAAAAACGTAAACAGGTGTTGCGGGAAGAATGAGAGAAAGGGCTAAGAATAGTCTTGAAAGCTCACCGCCGGAGGCGGTCTTTTCTATTTCTTTAAAATCTTTTCCGAAGGAAGAAAAGAAGAACTTTATACGGTCTATTCCGAACTTGGTGGACTCTCCGTGAGTTATATCCACTTTAAGAGCTGCCTTTTCTAAGTTAAGCTCCTTGAGGAAGTTCCTAATTTTCATCTCAAGCTTCAGTGCAGCGTTCCTTCGCTTTTCCGAAAGCTCCAGGGCGTATCTATAGTATTCTTCTTTAAGTTTTTCTACAGCCTCTTTAAGATTTTCTTCCTCTAAAAATTCCTGGGAGCTTTCCAGAAGCTCCTTTATTTCTTCTATCTCCTTAGCTAATTCCGTAAAGGGTTTTTTATACTTTTCTTCGAGTCTCTGAACCTTGTACAGTTTCTCGTTTATCCTGTCCACTTCCTCCTCGGATAGTTCGGGCAGGGTGTTTAGTATTTCCGAATAGGCCTCGTAAATCTCCTCTTTTACCCGGAGAAGCCTATCGTAAATTTTATCAATTCCTTTCGCAAAGGCTTCTACCTTGGATAAAGCCTTCAGTGCGTTTCCCACCCTTTCGTAGGCAGAGCTTTCCTCCTCGTAAAGATTTAGAATAGTTTCACTTAAATACCTCCGAATTTTTTCAAGATTTTTAAGGGCTTCCGCCTTCCTTTTTAATTCTTCGTACTCTTCGGGAGAGATACCTACTTCTTCAAATTCCTTAAGTCTGAAAAGGTAGTAGTCTCTCCTTTGTAAAAACTCTTCCTTTCTTTTTAGAAATTCTCTGTACTGTTTCTCCTTTTCCTTCCATCTTTCGTAAAGTTCTCCTAAGGCCCTTACTTCCTCTTCCAGTTCACCGAATCTATCGAGTAATTTTCTCTGGAAGTCTTCCTTTAGGAGATTTATAAACTCGTTCTGACCTTGGAGCGATACGTGATTTCTCAGGATTTCAGCCACTACTTCCCGGGAGGAGCCTCTGCCGTTTAGGAAGTATCTGCTTCTTCCCTTTTTTATCTCTCTTCTTAATATTACGGCTTCGCCGTCTTTAATTATTTCTACTTCTACGGCGGTTCCATCCTCGTAATCCCCTTGCCTACCTGCTACAAACTCTATAGCGGATAGGGTCATAGACTTTCCTGTTCCCGTTTCACCCGTAATGACGTTGAGTCCTTCTCCGAACTCCAGCTCTACACCTCTGATGAAGAGGAACTTTTCTATGTAGAGCCTTCCTAGCATGATTTTGTGGAGCCGGCGGCGGGATTTGAACCCGCGACCTCAGGCTTACGAAGCCCGCGCTCTACCGCTGAGCTACGCCGGCTAAGTATAAAAATTTATTACAGCTACTCGCGTTATTGCAAGTCCACCTTGCATAGGGTTCTTACCCAAATAGATGATAGTAGGTAAAAAGAGCGAGAGCATAATGGAGAGAGCGAAAAGACCGGAAGAAGGCTTTAGTCCTTCGCTTAAATGCTGCTAACTTGTCCCTTAGCTTGGAATGCAAAGCTTCGTTTCTATTGACTCT
>WFPV01000082.1 GCA_015487405.1 Aquifex sp.
CGAGTTCTATGGCGGTTTTTAAGCTAATCCTATGCCCTACCGAGACGTAAACGGGCTGGGCGTTGTCCTTCGTTCTGACTACAGCTCCTATAATTCTTCCTTTATACCGGAGGTATGTGAAGTCTCCCTTCTTTGGTCCCGGCTCCTTTGCGTATCCGAAGAGTTTGGACTTTGCCACTCCCACGCTCACCTCTCCCGTCTCCACCCCAAAGTGGGAGGCAATCCCGCAACCTCTCGGGTGAGCCACTCCCTGACCATCAACGAAGAAAACGTCCGGCTTCACCTCCGCCGTTTTGTAAAGCTTTAAAAGTAAGGGAAGCTCCCGAAAGGCGAGAAAGGTGGGAATGTAGGGGAAATCCACTACGTCCTCAACCACGTGCTCGTAAATAGGTTTTAGGGTTTCAAGCTCTATAACGACGAGGCTCGCCCAAGCACGGGTAGGGTCCCGCTTTATGTCCTCAAAGGTTAAGTCCATACCTCCTACGGTTTTTATCTCGTCAAAGTCATCCCTCTGGATAACCTTCTTTGCACACTCAAGCTGTATCTTTTTGAGCTTCTCTAAATCCATTAAGCTACGGAGAACTCCTTGTTGAGGAAGCGCTTCCAGGTGCTGGGCATGGCATCCAGCTCCTCTTCCGCTATCTTCCTTACCTGCTCCTCTATTCCCTTTATATCCTTCTTGGTTCTTACCTTAACATCGCAGACCTGGGGCTCGTTTATGGGCTTTCCTATCTGGGAAACGAGGTAGCAGTAAGCCTCCTCAACTTCCTCAATCTCGCTAACAACTCTGTCCGCTATTATGTTGGCAACAACGTTGTAAATCTTTCCTATGTGGGAAACGGGATTCTTTCCCGCGGCAGCTTCCAAGCTCATGGGTCTGTAGGGGGTTATCAGTCCGTTAACTCTGTTTCCTCTTCCCACCTGTCCGTCGTCCCCCTGTTCTGCGGAGGTTCCCGTCACGGTTATGTAAACGCTTTCCCTCTCGGGGTCGTCCGCCGTATTTACGAAGACCTCCACTTCCCTGTTCGTTAAGTTAGAAGCCATCTCCTGGACGGCTTTTCTCACTCTTTCCTTCTTTTCTAAGTAGTCTTGCAGGCTGTCTACGAACTTGCTAACGAAAGCCGCAGCAACCGTTATCCTTATCCTGTCCTTTATCCTGACTCCCATAACCTTTATGTCTTCTCCCACGTAAGGGTGCTCGTCTTTAAAGGCAGGGGAATTAAGGAGCTGTTCCGTTTCGAAGACTATTCTTTCTAGGTCATCTAAGGGAGCGTATCCCACTCCGAAGGAGGTATCGTTAGCGAGGGGAACCTCTCCTTTTTGAACGAATCTCAGGAATAAATCCACCAAGTCCTTGCTTCCTGGCTTTATACGGGGATTAACTATGATGTGTCTGTCGGGGTCCAGGTTTCTTATGTTTTCCTTTATCCATCTTCTCGTGACCTCTATGGCGAGTTCCTCTACAGGTAGGGGCTTTCCGTCCTTTTCTTTGAGAGCTCTTCCCACGAGGTATATCTCTATAGGGGAAATTACCTCCCCTCCTCCAAAGACGGGGTTTGCCTCTCCTCCCACGAGGAGTGCCTTATCCACATTGTGGTGCATAATAGCACCGAACTCTTCTATGTAAAGCTTGGAAAGTTCAACCGAGAGCTCCTCCGCGAGGCTGTCGCATATGGTGTCGGGGTGTCCTACTCCCTTCCTCTCTACGATTTCCGCATCCTGCTCGTAAACGGGCTGGAAGGTCATAGGAGTGACAACAATGTTTTTCAATTCCTTACCTCCTCGGGGGATATTAAGGAAATAAATAGTATATCACCAATAGTTTAAAATCTAAAGGATGGCACTGAAAAGTTTCAGGGACTTTATGAAGGAAGCGGTAGAAAGGTATTACTCCTCCGAAAGGGCTCTAAAGGACTTCTTCACCGCTCCCGAGCTAGACAGGGCATTCGGGGAAGCCTTAGCGGAGTTCTTAGCTCAATACCTCAGGGAGTTTGAGAAACCGGCACTCGTAGAGCTTGGAGCCGGAAGAGGAATCTTAGCTAGGGACATACTTTCTTATCTTGAAAGAAACTACCCCGATATATTAAACACACTCACTTACTACATATACGAGTTTAGTCCTTACCTCATAGAGAGACAAAGGGAGCTCCTGAAGGATTTTAAGAACGTCATCTGGGTCTCGGAGCTTCCGAAAGTAGAGGGTGTTATCTTCTCCAATGAGTTCTTTGACGCTCTCCCGGTTCATATAGTGAGAGAAGGGAGGGAGCTCTACGTTAAGGACGATAAAGCTCCTATCTGGCTCAGCCTTGAGAATGAAAGAGTCAAGGAGTTTTTACACCGTATGGGATACGAAAGCCTGAATCAAATCGTGGAGGTAGGACTGGACGCGGTTGACTTCCTTAAAAAGGTTTCCGAGAGCCTGAGAGAGGGCTACCACCTCGTTATAGACTACGGCTACACCTCGGAAGAAATTACACGCTTTCCCGAGGGGACGGTCGTAGCTTACAAGGAGCACAAAGTTATTCAGAATTTAGAAGAAATAATTAAATACGCCGGAGGCGTGGATATTACGGCACATGTGAACTTCTCAGCCCTAATGGAATACGGAAAAGACTACGGACTTGAGCCTACACTCTTCCAAACCCAGAGGGATTTCTTAATGCACATTCCCACATTTTTGAATGAGTTAGAGAAACTGAGCTGGGAGGAAACCGCCGAGAGTGTAGAGAGACTCTCCCGCTTAAAGACCATGCTCGTCTCCATGGGAGACAAGTTCAGAGTTCTACTTCAGAGAAAGATGTCTTAGGAGGTATGCCAACAGGAACAGAAGGAGGGAGATTCCGACAATAGCGCCGCTGGGAGGAAGGTCGTAGTAAAAGGCGACAACTATTCCGCCGACTACCGAGATAAGGGAAACCACCGCAGACCAAATCAGGGACATCAGAAAAGAAGAGCCGAGGAGCAATCCCGTCATTGCGGGAATAACCACCAAGGAGGAGGCGAGGATTATTCCCACAGCCTTTATGCTTGCGACTATAACGAGAGCCGTAAGGGAAGAAAAGGAGTAGTTCATAAGTTTTACATTCACTCCCTTTACCTTTGCGAGCTCTTCCGAGAAAGTGAGAATCATAAGTTTTTTGTAGAAAAAGAACAAGTAAAAGATAACTATTAAAAAGACGCCGAAGGCGTATGTGAGTTCTCTTTTAGAAACTACGAGGATGTTTCCAAAGAGGTAAGAAAAGAGGTTCTCCCCGAATCCCTTGACGATACCGAGAATCAGGACAGCGAGGGCTATACCACTTGAGAAGATTATCGCTATTGCCGTGTCTCCGGGAACTTTCTTTCCTTTGGTTAGAAACTGAACGAGATTTGCAACCGCAACCGTAAAGATTGCGGTAAAGAGGTAGGGCTCAACTCCGAACAGGAAGCTCAAGGCTATCCCTCCAAAGGCGGCGTGGGAAAGTCCAGCTCCTAAGAAGGCGAGTCTTTTTAGGATTAGGTAAACGCCTATGAGTGCGGAGGAAACTCCTATTAAAATTCCCGCAAGTATTCCCCTCTGGATAAAGTCATAACTTAAGAGTTCCATCAAACAAACCCCTCAATCCGAACACTTCCTCTATGTAATCAATCGCTCCCTCCGGAGGTCCGAAGTAGCAAACATTCCTGTTCAGACATAAAATCTTATCGCAGTGCTTTAACAGTATACCGAGGTCGTGAGAGACCATCAGAATAGTTTTTCGGTGGTTCGTCCTTAAATCCAGCAGGACGTTTATAAGGTGGTTCACTGCGTGAACATCCAATCCGACGGTTGGCTCGTCAAGGAGGATGAGTTCCGGATTGGAAGAGAGCGCTAAAGCCAATAGCACCCTCTGCTGCTGTCCCCCCGAGAGCTTGTTGAATTGCTTTTCAAGAATAGGCTCTATCTTCAGGTATTCCACTAAGTAGGAAAACTCCTTCTTATCGGTAATCACGCTACTCAGAAGCTCCTTGACCTTAGCGGGAAAGGTGTGCTCCACACTAAGCCTTTGGGGGACGTAGCCTACCATCTTCCAATCCTTGAACCTCTGGACTTCTTGACCAAAGAGGTAAATCTTTCCCCTCTGGGGCTTGTAAAATCCGAGGAGTAGCTTCATTAAGGTGCTCTTTCCCGCCCCATTCGGACCAACAATTCCGATAAACTCTCCCTTCTCAACGGAAAAGCTGACATCTTCCAAAACCCAGTTTTTCCCGTCGTAAGAAAAGTAAAGGTTTTCCACCTCTACTATCGGCATCTCAGAGCTTTCCTCAAGGTTTTCAGGTTTCTTTCCATTATCTTGTAGTAATTATCCCCTTCTGACTCGGGAATTATCTTGACATTTATCTCGTAAACCTCTACTCCATACTCTTCTTTAAGAACCTGAGCGACCTTGGAAAATGCTCCCTTGGGAATCAAGATAACTTTCAGGTTTCCTTTTTTGATTTCTTTTACTATCCTTGCGAGCTCCTTGGGGGAGACGTCTCCGTGTCCGTGTTCTTCCCTTATAACTACCTGCTCAAGCCCATAATCCCTCGCTAAGTATCCAAATGCGGGATGAACCGCTCCGAAACGTTTTATCTCACATGTAGCGAGTTTTTCCTCGTATTCTTTGTGAAGCTGTGATAATTTTTTATCTGTTTCCTCATAGCTTTTCTTAAAATCCCTTGAAGGAAATACCGATTTAAGGTCTATGTAAACGTTCTCAGCGACCTTTATCATACGCTTCGGGGATATCCAGAAGTGGGGGTCTTTTCCGAGTTCCTCGTGTCCGTAGAAGAGGAGTTCTATCCCTTCAGAAAGCTTAAATACCTTTGCCTCCGTTATCTTCTGGATTTTTTCCTCCCACTCTCCGAGGGGAACTCCGCTAACAAAAAGAACCTTTGCAAGGTGAAGTTTTATAATATCGCGGGGACCCAGCTCATATAAGTGGTAATCCGCTCTTGGGGGAACGAGGCTTTCAACCTTGAAGCCTTCTCCCGCTATATCTTTCACTACATCGTAGAAGGGATAAATGGATACAAGAATTAAGTCCCTACCGAAGGTAACTGAAATAAAAAAAAGTAAAAAAAAGAACAGTTTTTTCATGCCTTTAGCCTCTCAACGATTAGCTTCGTCATCTGAAGCATTGTAATGGGGTCGGTGGCGGTTATAAGGTTTCCGTCAACCTCCACGGGATTTCCCGTGTAGTTTGCTCCAGCATTTATAAGGTCGTCCTTTATCGCGAAGAAGCCCGTTACTTTTTTACCTTTCACTATTTTTGCCGAGATGAGAACCCAGGGTCCGTGGCAGACTGCACAGACGAGTTTCCCTTTATCGTAGTGTTTTTTAACTATATGAAGAACTTCGGGATACCTTCTCAGCCTGTCAGGAGCGTATCCACCGGGTATGAATACACAGTCAAAATCTTCGTGGTAAACGTCTTTTATAGCTTTATCCGGCTTAAAGCTCATTCCTTTCTTGCCTTTATATTCCTTTACTTTGGGAGCGGCGGAAACTACTTCAAAACCCTCCTCCTTGAATCTGAGATAGGGATATATAAACTCAACATCCTCAACAAGCTCTTCTAAGAAGATTAATACCTTTTTCATAACTTAATATTTTAAAGAGCCTCAAGTATCCGTTTTAAGAAGAAAAAAGAAAGGGTTAAAGCCTTTCAGCCAAGTAGTCCGCTATGTGTTTTACTTCCTGTTTATTCTCAAACTTCTTAGCTCCGTCCCTGAGCTGGAGGACACATCCCGGACACTCCGTAACGATGTAGTCAGC
>WFPV01000083.1 GCA_015487405.1 Aquifex sp.
CCCCTCTATCCGGAGCTCAAGGTGAAGATAGATGAGTTACGCAATAGCAAGGCAACCAATATATGATAGGGAGAACAATGTAGTAGCTTACGAAGTATTCTTAAGGAGGAAGGACAAGCCGGAAGAATACCCGAAGGAAGTAGAGTTTTCTAAAGCGGCTTACCTTATAACGGATATAATTACTGAACTCGGTTTTGAGAGAGTCGCAGAAGGAAAAAAGCTCGTCATTAACTTTGCCCTCGAAACCGTTCTGAACAAAACTATAGATATACTCCCTTTCGAAAAGGTCATTTTTAACCTTAATCCTCCCGAAGTCCCTCTCGGGGAAATCCTATACAAAAAAATCGTTGAGAGATTAAAGGAGATAGTAAAGGAAGGGGGAGAGATACTTTTAAACGAAAAGCTTTACACCGGAAAGTATAAAGACATCTTCAACTTGGCTAACACAGTAGAGTTTACCGTCCAAAACGTGAGCAAAGATAAGGTGAACACGCTCCACTCCTACAAGAAGAAGGTTATGGTGAAGAGAGTAGAGAGCAAAGAAGATTATGAGAAGTCTTACGAATTGGGCGTTGATTACTTTGAAGGCGTGTATTTAGCTTCTCCGGAGCTGATTCAAGAAATAGAACTTGCTCCCTTTTTAAAGCTCACTTTGCTCAGATTAATGAGTGCTCTTAGTGCTTCAAAGAGTTTAAAAGATGTAGCGGAAATTATATCCTCCGACGTCGGAATGACCGTAAGGTTCCTGCAGTTCGTTAACTCCGCATACTTTGCCCGTAGAAAGAAAATAGAGGATGTTTCCCACGCGGTAGCGTATTTAGGTTTAGAGAATATAAAGAAATTCTTGCTACTCTTAGCTCTGAATGACTTTGTAAAGATAGACAAACCGGAGCTCTGGAAAAAGTCCCTGATTCGTGCCCACATTGCGGAGGAGCTCGTAAAAACTCGTTATCCCGAGCTCGCGGAGAAAGCTTTCTTAACCGGACTTTTTTCTTTGCTTGATAAGATTTTGGGCGTAGATATCCCCTCTTTTCTTAGAGAGCTGAACATTGATGATGACATTATTAAGGCTTTTACCGGTGAAAATAAACCTCTTGCTGATATCTTAAGAATTGCTACGGAGCTTGAAGAAGCGTTGAGTCAAGGTGACGAAAAGTTGGAAGAAGTAGCAGAAAAACTATCGGAAAAGCTCGGAATACCTGCTATAGAGCTCGTGATAATAGCTAAGGATGCGGAAAAGAAGGCGGAGGCGGTCCTCAAGATTTAGTTGGTATGCCGTTCTCCGTTTCGTAGTGCCAAGTGAGTATTCCTCCTGCAAGGTTGTAAGCCTCGTATCCCATCTGTCTTAAGAAGTAAGTAGCGAAGACACTTCTATCCCCACTTCTGCAGTAAACAATAATCTTTTTGTCTTTCGGAAGGTCTTTGAAAGCGTATCTGAGTTCATCTAAGGGAATTAGAATAGAATTAGGAATCCTTATCTGTGCATGCTCCTGAGGAGTTCTAACATCTAATAAAAGAACTTTATCCTTTTCTTCCTCAAGCATCTTCTTAGCTTCTTGGGGTCCTACTTCCGGAACGTTCATAAACATCTCACACTACCTCCTTAGGTTCTTTGATTTCTACAGGATTGTTTTTCTCATTCACGAAGATTAACTTAGGTGCGTAGTTCTCAAGCTCCTCATCGCTGTAAGTTGCGTAAGAAGCTATGATAATGAGGTCTCCCTTGTGTCCGAGCCTTGCAGCGGCACCGTTCAGTTTCACCTCTCCCGAATACCTCGGTGCGGGGATTACGTAAGTCTGGAACCTTGCTCCGTTGTTGATGTTGTAAACGTCTATCCTCTCGAAAGGCTTCAGGTCTGCAAGCTCCATAAGGTATTCATCCAAAGATAGACTTCCCTCGTAGTGTAGGTCGGCGTCCGTAACCGTAAGTCTGTGAATCTTTGATTTAAGCATAATCCTCTGCACCCGCTTTACCTCCGTGGATAAATAAATAGATATATGCTAATAAAAATAAAATTCAATGGATAATCTTGCTTGTCAATGCACACTGTCATTCTTTCACTTATACAGGATGTTGTCCTTTCTTTTTCCAGATAACCATACAAGGAAATATACAAATAAAAAGAAAAGCGTGCCTAAGAAAGCCATTAAAAGGAGCTCTTTATCCATTATTTTCCTCCACAGGTAATAATATAGCGGAGATAAGAACGTTCACCATTCCAAATCCGAAAATTGCCCACATAGTGTCTGAATCTATTTTTTCTGAAATGCTGAGAATAAAAGCTCCAACCATGAGTCCAACACCAAAGTTCCTTTGTGCTTCAACCAAGAATCTAAATTTCTGTTTCATAGACCTCAATTCTATCAAGGAAGTAGTGAGGCAAAATACGTTAACTTGAATCCTTCTTTGTAACTAAGATACCTGACGGTGGTTTAAAATCAATTGATAAGGAGGTAAGCGAATGCTTCTGAACTTAGAGGTAAGAACTCAGTTAAAGGAGCTTGCACAAAAGGAGTTCAAGGAACCAGTTACCATAAAGCTCTTTTCTCAAGCTATCGGATGCGAAAGCTGTCAGACAGCTGAAGAGCTTTTAAAGGAAGTTCACGAAGTTCTCAAAGATGCGGTAGGAGAGGACAAGATTAAGCTTGAGATACTTTCACCTTTCCTGAATAAGGAGGAGACTGAGAAATACGGAGTTGATAGAGTTCCTACGATAGTCTTAGAGGGAGACAAAGACTACGGGATAAGGTATATAGGTCTTCCCGCAGGGCTGGAGTTTACCACACTCATAAACGGAATCTTTCACGTTTCCCAAAGAAAGCCCCAGCTCTCGGACAAGACCCTGGAGATTCTTCAGCAGATAGACATCCCCTTGGAGATATGGGTATTTGTAACCACCTCCTGCGGATACTGTCCTGCTGCAGCGGTAATGTCCTGGGACTTTGCCCTTGCGAGCGATTACATAACCGCAAAGGTTATAGACGCCTCCGAGAATCCCGACCTCGCGGAGCAGTTTCAGGTTGTGGGAGTTCCCAAGATAGTTATAAATAAGGGACTCGTTGAATTCGTAGGTGCTCAGCCCGAGAACGCCTTCCTTGGATACGTAGTAGCGGCTTACGAAAAACTAAAGAGGGAAAGTAAGCCTCAATGAGATTTTTAGATAAGTTCTTTAAAAAGAAAAAAGAGGAGGTTCTCTGGACTAAGTGTCCCAACTGTAAGAGCCTCCTCTACGTTCCCGACCTCGAAAAGAATATGAAAGTATGTCCGAACTGCGATTATCACTTTACGCTATCCGCAAAAGAAAGGATAGCTTACACCTTAGACGAGGAAAACACGGAGCTTCTCTTTGAAGAGATACTGCCCGCTGACCCCCTCGGTTTTAAGGACACAAAAAGTTACAAGGATAGGATAAAGAAGGCTCAGGAGCAGACGGGACTCACGGAAGCTCTCGTTGTCACCGAAGGTCATATAAAAGGAAAAAAGGTTATCCTTGCGGTTATGGATTTTAACTTTATCGGAGGGAGTATGGGCTCCGTGGTGGGGGAGAGATTCTTCAGAGCCTGTCAGAGGGCTTTGGAGACGAAAACTCCCCTCATCTCTTTTGCGGCATCCGGTGGTGCGAGGATGCAAGAAGGAATTTTATCCCTCATGCAGATGGCAAAGACCACCATAGGAGTGGGACTCTTGAAAAAAGCAAAGATTCCCTTTATAAGCGTTCTTACGAATCCCACCATGGGAGGGGTTTCTGCGAGTTTCGCTTTTTTAGGAGACGTTATAGTAGCGGAGCCCAAAGCCCTGATAG
>WFPV01000084.1 GCA_015487405.1 Aquifex sp.
ACCACCTTGACTTTGACAACCTTCAGATGTCCCGCAAAGTTAGCGAGTGGCTCTATCAGGAGATCGCTCATTCCAAAAAGCACATATCCCATGTTGCCAAGGCTCTGGGAATAAGCGAGTGGAACCTCTATAAGTATACGGATCCTGAAAGCGCTTCTAACAACTTCCCCGCTTTCCTGCTTCCGAGGTTCACAAAAGCGGTCGGGAAAGGGCTTCTGGAAAAGCTCGCCTGGGAATCGGGTTATCTTCTCGTCCCTGTTCCAAAGGTAAACGGCAAGGTTGACCAGCAAGCCCTTGAGCTTGTAGCCCAGGAAGCAAAAGAGCATGCGGAAGCGGTAGAGGAATTCGCCCGTGCTGTGGCGGATGGGAGGGTGACGCAAAGGGAGCTTGAGAGAGTGAAGAAGGAAGCCTTTGAGGCTTTAGAAAAGCTCCTTGAGCTTGTCAAGTATGCGGAGAAGATAGCGGAGAAGGAGGTGAGGCGCCAATGAAGGGCTGGCAACCCCACCGCACCGCTTCCATTGTAGCCGCCATATACATCATAGCTCTAACCTTCCTCTGTGTCCACCTCTGGGAGCGTGTGCGGGAGCTTGAAACAGCACTTAGGCTCTGCAGTTCTTTCTATTACCACACGGGAGGTTTGCCATGAAAAGGTATATCTTAGCCCCCATAAGGGTCGGTCAGGAAGTCATAAGGGACGTCCTTGTAGAGGGACAGACCTACAACGGCGGAACCGTTGCCCACGTCAAGGATGGTGTGGTGGAGATCCAGAAGGGATACAGGGTAGAGCGCTACATGATAGCCAGCGTAATCAAAAGAGAGCTACCCGACGAGGAGTTCGTAATTCCCTACGCCCAGCCCTTTGAGGTTCTGAATAGGTCATCTTGGAGGTTAACAACAGTTGAGGACTAACGCACAATTGCGCACAAAAACGAAATACAGGACATGGATGATGAAAAGCGGGAATTATAACTTCCCCCTGTCTTCAAGGTATTTGAGGATAAACTCTTCTATTTTTTGGGTAGGCTTCTTGCCTTCCTCACCGCAGGCTTTAGTAAACATTTCCCACAGCTTCTTGTTAAACTGCATAGTCACCTTCTTATCCTTTTTCTTGGTAAGCTCCAGTATAAGTTCAGCCTTACCCATGACAACACCCCCAGAAAAGTTTACACCTAATATACACGTGAGATTTACACTTGACAACCTCCCATATTCCACGTATATTACTCACGTGGAAAACTCACGGGAGGTTCTACCGATGCCAATCTACAAAGTCATCTACAGAAACGCCCAAGGAGAAAGGGAAGCCCTGATTGACAGAGCAAAGGACGTTAACGAGCTGTGTTCAAGACACAGGCACATGGAAGGCGCTTTGCCCTTAGCCTGCGAGGAAGAGCTACACTATGCCCACTATGAGCTTGTAGCCCTCTTTCACAACATCATAAACATAGCCAGCATAGGCATAAGGCTCACAGACAGATGGGAAGAGTTCACGGAAGATGAGCTCAGCGAGATAGGAACCCTTATCTCCGTGCTGGAGGAATACACTGAAAGGGCTAAGGACTATCTGAGCGTTCTGGAGGAGAGAAGGAATGCCTAAGAACATGACCACCATTCAGGCAAGGCTTAAGGTCAGGGGGGAAGATAAGAAAACCCTTGACGACCTTATGAGAAGATGGTCATCCTGTATGAGGTTTGCTTACCAAAGACTCCTTGAAGGGAAGACAAGGAACGAACTCAAGAAAGACCTTCAAGGTAAGTTCAACCTCAACTCCCGCTACGTGGACGACGCCATATTAGAAGCTCAAAGCATTATCACCTTGTCTAAAGAGCTGGGCTTTGACCCTAAGAAGGTGGTCTTTGGAGGCAGAAACCTATTTGAGAAGCTCTCTAAGAAACACCTCTCGGAGAAGGAAAAAGAAAAGCTGAGGGAGGAATGGAAAGAGAAAAGGCAGTGCAACCTCTACTCAAGAGGGGACAAAACAAAGAATGGAAACCTCAACCTCAGAATAGTCAAGGAAGGAGATAAGTATTACCTGAGAGTAAACGTAGGAGCTAAGAAATGGATACTCTTAGAGCTAATTACATCCCACAAGAAGTGGGGCTTATTTGAGAGCTTTCTCATTCAAGGGGTTCCCTACTCTGTGAGAGTTCAAAGAAGGAACGGAAGGTATTACGCTTACATTACCTTTGAGGAACCTCTGCCTGAGGTAGAGATAGGGTTTGAGAGTGGGGCGATAGGGATAGACCTGAACGCTTTCCCCTCACACATAGCGTGGGCAGAAGTTGGCAAAGATGGGAACCTAAAAAGCTACGGGGAAATTCCGACACCACATCTTTTTGACGGTAGGAAAGCAAAGAGAGATTACTGGGCGTGGATGTATGCCCATGAGGTAGTGAGAATAGCCCTTGAGAAGAGGAAGGGAATAGTTCTTGAGGATATCAAAATAAAGGACAAAGGTTTTAGGGGGGACTACAGCGGGAGGAAGTCAAGGAGGATAAGGCACAACTTTCCGTATAGGAAGCTCAAGGAAAGGATAGTTCATCTTGCAAGAAGGTATGGGATAGCAGTTAAAGAAGTGAACCCTGCATACACGAGCGTAATAGGGATGCTCAAGTATGCACCTCAGTTGTCTCTTACAAAGGATATAGCCTCAGCTTGGGTAATAGCAAGGAGAGGATTGGGGCTATCTGAGGGAGTGCCTAAGAACTACAGGGCGTTCCTTCAGGTAGCTGAAAGCCCTCAGCGTGAGTCAGGGACGGAGGAGAGGTCAACCGAGGGAAGGAACCTCTCCTCTGCGGGGAACCTGAAGAGGTCTCCGTATAATCTCTGGCGAGTGCTGAGGGTAGCGGTGCTAACAGCACTCTCCCCTGAGAGGCAAAGAACACCCAGGTGCCTCTCTCCCTTGAAGCGATTACTCGTTTCGGGGGACGTGGGGAGAACCCTAAAAGGGCGTGAGATCCCGCTACCTGGGGCGGGGTCTATGGGTGCTCAAATGCCGCCTGCCGGGTCTGTGGGCACCCTGAAAAGGCGGGGTATAAGTAGCCCGGCACCGGACCGCGCAGTTATGCGGTTCGGCTAACCAGGAAGAGTAAATGCCGAGGCGCAAGAAAGCGGAACTCTACGACCTTATCCAGCGCATCATCCACATGCACGAGGTCGAGAAGAAGGACTTCAAGACGATAGCGAGCATCCTCCGGAGCGAAGGATACGACATATCCAAGTCCGCAGTTCACAGAGCCTACAGGAGCTACGCTGAAGCTGCGGAAGAGTTCAAGAAGATATACGAGGAGACAAAAGCGCTCATAGAGACCCTAAAGGACAACCCATCAACGGACGTTATAGAGGGGACAATAG
>WFPV01000085.1 GCA_015487405.1 Aquifex sp.
GCTCTTTAAGGACAGATTCGTAAAATCCACAGAATACTACAGAGTCCTCGCCGAATACCTGACGAGCAAGGGAGAGTATCAAGCCCTCACGAATCAATTGAGAAGTCTCGGAGAAGTGAGAAACAACAACCTCGTTCTTCGCACACCGCTGACGGGAATCGTAGCTTCTCAGAACGTTTCTCCCGGAGAGAGCGTAGGACTGGATACCGAAATCTTTGAGGTTCACACCCACAGAAACCTCTGGATTTACGGATGGCTTGAAGAGGAAAAAAGGAAACTCGTCAAGGAAGGCATGAAGGGAATTGTCCTGACAAAAGATGGAGAAAAAGAAGACTGCACAGTGGATTTCGTTAGTCACAAGATTGACAGGAAGACAAGGAAGCTAAAGGTCAGGTGCGTAGCTCCAAACGAAAGGCACACGCTTCTTCCCGGAATGTTCGTAACCCTCTTAATAGGCGTTCAAAAAGGTAAAGCCTTCATTGTTCCAAAGAGTGCGGTCCAAGAGATTGAAGGAAAACACTATGTCTTTGTAAGAACCAAGGAAGGCTTTGAGCCCAAGGAGGTAAGAATTTTAGACGCTCTTGACGGCTACTACGTAATTGAAGGTGAGGTTCACGAAGGGGAGAAGGTAGCTATAACGGGAACGATTTTCTTAAAAACCAAGCTCGTCGGTCTTGAGGAAGGTGGACACGCCCACTGAAGGGAGGTAATCGGAGATGCTGTTTAGAGCTATCTTAAAGTTCAGACTACTTATCCTGCTCTCACTCGTCGGTGTAGTCGCCCTCGGAGTATATGCTTACAAGAAGCTCCCCATAGACGCCTTTCCGGACCCAACACCCGTTCAGGTGAACATATACACCGAAGCCCCCGGACTCTCCGCGGAGGAGGTAGAGACCTTAATAACAATCCCCGTTGAGTCGGCAATGAACGGACTCAAAGACGTCCAGCTCGTCCGTAGTGTCTCAATCCCCGGGCTTTCCTACGTCTCGGTCTACTTCAAGGACGGAACGGACATCTACTTTGCGAGAAGACTCGTTATGGAGAAACTCCTTGATGTAAAGGAGAGGATTCCGGAAGGCTTTAACCCCGTTCTGGGACCCAACTCCACAGGGCTCGGAAACGCTCTTATATACGTCCTAAGAGATACGAGCGGAAAGTATGACAATACAGAGTTAAAGTCCGTTTACCAGCAGTGGATAGTCCGTCCCCTCATAATGAGTGTCGGGGGAGTGGAGGAGATAGTCCAGTTCGGACCCGAGAAGGCTTACCTCGTAGTCCTAAAACCCGAGCGGATGCTCGCCTACGGTGTGACCTTGGAGGAAGTGATTGAAGCCTTAGAAAAGAACAACCTGATAGTCGGAGGGGGATTCCTCAAGGCTCCCCAGGGAGACCTCGTTGTGAGAGGAATAGGGAGAATCTTCTCCAAGGAGGATATACTCAACGTTCCCATAAAGTTTGACGAAGAGAAAGGCATATCCGTGACCGTTGGAGACGTGGCGGACGTGGTGGAGGGAGAGGTTCCCAACAGGCGGGGAGCTTTCACCATGAACGGGAAGGAAGTTATAGGAAACATAGTCGTCAAGAGAATCTTTGAGAACACAAAGGAGGTGGTTGACAAGGTCGAGAAAAAACTAAAAGAAATTCAGGAAATCCTACCGGAAGGTATCAAGATAGAACACCTCTACGACCAAGCTTACCTGACAGAGAAGGCGGTCTCCACCATTCAGAAGGCACTATTCAGCGGAATTCTACTCGTTTCTATTGTGACCGCGTTCTTGCTCGGAAACTTCAGGGCGTCTCTCATCGTTATAGCTTCACTTCCTTTAACCCTTCTCCTTGCCTTTATAGTTATGGAAATTCTCGGAATGAGCGGAAACCTCATGACCCTCGGGGGACTCGCCATAGGAATAGGTATGTTTGTGGACTCCTCCGTCGTCGTGGTTGAGAACATCTACAGACACCTGAGCGAAAAGAGGGAGGGCTTTAAGTTTTCTATAGTCCTTGACTCCCTCTTAGAGGTTTGGAAACCCGTTGTCTTTGCGGTGCTCATAATCGTTACGGTCTTCTCCCCCATATTCGTCTTTGAATCGGTGGAAGGAAAGTACTTCAAGCCTTTGGCTCTAACCCTCATAATCGCTCTCCTCGCCTCTTTATTCGTAGCCTTCACCTTCATACCCGTCCTTGCCTACTACTTCCTGAAAGCGGGAAAGAGTTCCTACAGTAAACTTATGCTCTTCATTCACAAGGTTTACGACCGCGTCCTGGATATCTCCTTCAGGATAAGGTGGGCACTCGTGGGAGCTACCCTCGTAGCCTTCGTCGGAAGCCTCTTTTTGCTCACAAGAATAGGAACGGAGTTTGCCCCAGAGCTTGAAGAGGGACAGGTGCTCGTTAAAGCCTTCTTAGACCCAAACGTTTCCTTAGAGGAGGGAATAAGAGTAGCCACCGCTATTGAGAGAGAAGCGATGAAATTCCCCGAGGTGGTAAGAACCTTCTCCACCATAGGAAGGGCTGAAAAGGGAGAAGTGGCGGACACGAACTACATAGAGACCTGGATAATCCTGAAACCCCAGGAGGAGTGGAAGAGCTTCAAAACCCGTCAGGAGTTTAACGATATCCTGAGAGAAAGACTTTCCTGGCTTCCCGCGAGCCTCAGCTTCACCCAGCCGATAAAGATGAGGATTGACGAGCTTCTCTCTGGAGTGAAGGCGGACGTCGCGATAAAGGTCTTCGGAAAGGACCCCGAAAAGCTAAACGAGATAGCGGACAGGATAAAAGAAATCGTAGAAAACACAAAAGGAGCGGTTGACGTTGAAAAAGAAGTTCAAGCGGGAAGACTCCAGCTCAGGATAAAGCCTAAGTTAGAAGTTCTAAAGAGATACGGAATAAGCGTTGAGGAGGTTCTGAACTGGGCTCAGTATACCCTCGGAGGAAAGCCCGTGGGAGAGCTCCAGAAGGATACCATACTCTTCCCCATAATCCTCAGCCTACCCCAAGACTTCAAGAAGGACGTCTCAGCCCTCGCGAGCCTTCCCTTCACCGAGAGGGACGGAAAGATTCTCACCCTCGGTGACGTTGCGGAGCTGGAAGTGGCTAAAGGACTCTTCGTCATTAGAAGGGAAAACAACGTAAGGTTTGCCCTCGTTATGTTCAACGTAGAGGGCAGGGACATGGGAAGTGTCGTAAACGAGCTGAGGGAAAAGATAGCCAAGGAAGTAAAACTACCTAAAGGTTACTTCATTACCTTCGGTGGACAGTTTGAAAATCAGGAAAGGGCTATGAAGAGGCTTTCAGTTGCCGTTCCCGTATCAATACTCATAATCTTCATACTCCTTTACCTGAACTACAACTCAGTAAGGGACGCCCTCGTGGTTATGTTGAACGTCCCCTTCGCGGTTATAGGGGGAATCGTGGCTCTCTACATCTCAGGATTTAATCTCTCCGTTCCTTCCGCCATAGGATTTATAGCGGTCTTCGGAATAGCCACCCTCAACGGAGTTGTGCTCGTCTCATACATAAAACAGCTACTGCAGGAGTATAAAGACGTGAGGGAAGCGATAAAGAGAGCCGCCATCCTCAGGATAAGACCTATTCTCATAACGGCTATAACCACTTTCATAGGACTTATACCCTTACTCGTGATAACGGACATAGGCTCAGAAATTCAAAAACCCCTTGCGACGGTCGTTGTGGGAGGAATCATCACATCCACCTTCCTGACCCTTATAATCCTCCCCGCCATTTACGAGTGGGCTTACAGGAGGTTCCCTAACGCTTAATCCTTGTAATACTCTTCAAAGGCTATCCAGGTCTTTGGGACGATTCTCTTGAGGTCGTCCCACCTCTTCATATACTTCTTTCTCTTTTCCGCCGCCCTGTTTATAGAAACACCGAAGGTATCTAAAGCCTCTTCCTCAAACTCCTCCGGCTCTCCCTCTCCCATATTCCTCCCCGCCATCTCACCCGTTAGAACCGCGTTCGCTATTCCTCCGCCCGTTATGGGATGACAGAAACCACCCGCATCACCAACGAGAAGAACGTTTCCCCTGAGGGGCTTCTTTATACCCTCTCCCGGGATAAACCCCCCCGTTCTTCCTAAGATTTTATCCGTCTCCACCCAGTCCACTACTTCCTTTAAGAACCTCTGCAGGGATTCCCAGACGCTCACCCTGTAATCAAGGTCAATCCCTACACCGACGTTCGCTATTTCCCCTTTCGGGAAAATCCAGCCGTAACCTCCGGGGATGTAGTCTCTGAAAAAGATGAGCAGGTCTCCTAAAGGTTCCTTTAAGGGAACGCTAACCTGAGCGGTTATGAGAAAGTTTTTTGTATGCTCTCCCGTTTGCCTTGCCACTTCTGAGCGGGCTCCGTCCGCCCCGATAAAGTAGTCCGCCTTTACCCTAAAAACTTCTTTAGTTTTTAAATCCTTAAGTACGGCTTCGCCGTCCTCAAAACCTAAAAACTTAGTCTTGAGCCTTAGCTCTGCTCCCTCCTTTACAGCAAGCTCCGCAATCAGAGCGTCAAAACGCTCCCGGTTCAGCATAAAGCCCTCGGAGGGCATGCTCATCACTTCTCCCCAGGGAGTGAAGTGAACCATATCTTTGACTTTCTGAATCCATACCTCTTTTGGGAAGAACTCGGGAAACTTGTAGGAGAGCTGAACGGGAACGAACTCCGCACACTGGACGGGATAACCTACTCTTTTGCGGGAATCAACGAGGAGAACCTTTGCTCCCTTCTTGGCAAGCTCGTAGGCGGCTGTAGAGCCCCCCGGCCCTGCACCGATGACAACTACGTCGTACCTCATTCCATACCGTTTAATTTCTTTTTGAGGGACTTGGCAACCTTGAAGCGGGGAAAGTATTTTTCCTTAACGTATACCTCTATACCGGTTTTCGGATTTCTCACGAACCTTCCCGGTCTCCTTTTAAGCCTAAAGGTTCCGAGCCCCCTAATCTCTATTTTGTTTCCGTTCAGTATTTCTTCCTTCATAACCTCAAAGGTGGCACACACTATGGCGTAAGCCTTTCTCAAAGAGATTCCCTTCCTCTTTGCCAGTTCCTTAGCCAGGTCCGCCTTGTTCACTTTTTCTCCTCCAGATAAACAGTTTTAACTCTTTTTTTACCACCTTTGGCGACGAGTCTATTCTCCTTCCTGTAAATGGTTATCTCTTCAGCTTCCAAAACCCTCGTCTTTTCCTGTATTTTAGCACTTCCTTTCAGGTAGATAACATCTTTTGTAAGGTCGTATTCCGCGTAATCCGCAAATACCTTCCTATTTGGCTCTACTATCTTTACCTTTCCCACGGCTACAATCTTTACGGGCTTACCTTCCTTATTCAGTATTATCTCCACCTTCTCAGCCCTCAGAACGGAGCTGTCCCTTATGAGCCTGACGTTTCCCTTGTAAATCAGTTTATTCTCTAAATATATGAGCTCGTCCGATTCACCGGTTATTGAGCTCTGAGCGTAAAGGAGTGTAGAGAAACTAAGTAGCAGGATGAGTGCTTTCCACTTCATTTATGATTACCTTAAAGGGTTTGAAGGTTATTGTAAAGCCTCTGCCCTTAACCACGTTTCCCTTGCGTTTTAGGAAAATCCTTTCCTTTCCCCAAACGACACCTTTGTTAAAGTCTATGTTTGCGTTACGGGTCTTCACATAAAGCTCCTCCCCAAAGAGCTCCGTCTCCCCCTTCAGAACACCTCTCTTGTTAGCTTTATTGAAGGAAAGACTTTGAGAGATAATCCTGTAACCTTCGGTGAGTATGGTGGGGCTTTCTATCTCTACGTTTTTCCCTACTGACAGGAGTTTTTTCCCGTATATTCTCCATTCCAGTCCCTTTTCACCGTAAATTCTCAGCTCTACGCCTTTTAGCTCACTTTTTACGAGGGAGATGTTCTTGAGTTTTTGAAATTCTTTGACGTAAATCTCCGAAAGCCCTACTCCGAGGAGGAAGATAAGGACTATCAAGAAGCCTTTAATCATTAAGGAGCTCCCTTATGAGGTCCACCACCTCCCTGAAGGCTCCCTTTCCCCCTTCCCTCATAGTTGTATAAACCGCAACCTTTTTGACTTCCCTAACCGCATTCCTGACAGCAACGGGAAATCCCACTTTTTCCATTACGGGAATGTCCACCACGTCGTCGCCTATGAATCCGCACTCCTCGTCCGTGAGGTTATACTTCCTTTTGAGAGTTTCGTAAACGTCGGTTTTTTTATGTCTGCCTGTAAATATGTCCTCTATTTCAAGCTCTTTGAGACGGGTTATGAGGGCTTCTGAGTCTCTCCCGCTTATGACGGTGAGCTTTATTCCAAGCCTCTGGAGTGCCTTTATTCCGAGCCCGTCAAGGACGTTAAAACTCTTTATCGTTTCCCCTTCCTTCGTGTAGTGTAGACTTCCGTCGGTTAGAACGCCGTCTATGTCGGTTATCAGGAGTTTTAATTTTTTTACTCTATCCCTTAGAGCCATACCTTTCCTTAATATACTGGTAAACTTTTTTCAGTCCCGTGCTCGCCTTTTCCCTGTAAATCTTGTCCGCTATTCGGGATATGGGAGTCTCGTCGGGGTTAACCTCTATGACTTCCGCTCCGTGTTCCTTTGCTTCGTAAGGGAGTTGGGCGGCGGGATAAACCACTCCAGAAGTTCCTATGACTACGAATACATCCGCTTCCCTGGAGAGTCTGAAGGCTTCCTCCAAGGCGTCTAAGGGTAGGCTTTCTCCGAACCACACTACTCCGGGTCTCAAAAGCCCCCCGCACTTTTCACACTTGGGAGGTATTTCGGGAAGGGGAGCTCTGTAGTCGTAGGTCTCGTGTCCACACTCAACGCATCTGACTTTCCATATGTTCCCGTGGAGCTCTATGACCTTTTTGGAGCCCGCCCTCTGGTGGAGTCCGTCAACGTTCTGAGTTATTACGTAAAAGTCGGGGAATTCCTCCTCCATCTTTGCGAGGATTTTGTGCCCTTCGTTTGGCTCCGCTTTCGCTATTAGCTGTCTCCTCCAGTCGTACCACTCCCAGACGAGCTTAGGGTCCCTGAAGAAGGCTTCCGGAGTTGCGAGCTCCTCCGCCCTGAACTTCTTCCAGAGTCCATCCTTTCCCCTGAAGGTGGGGATACCGCTCTCCGCGGATATGCCCGCTCCCGTAAAGGCTATTATCTTCATAGGTATTTTATATATTAAGGTGTAATCTTGGAGGAAGTGCATGAAGACTGAGTATTTAGTTTACATACTTTCTACCATTGGACTGATAGCTCTCTGGGGAGCTGTGTTTTATTCCTTTAAAAAGAAAAAGGAATCCACTTAAACACTCTTCAGGATAATTTCCTTAACCTTTTTAAGGAGCGGTAAGTATAAGCCGATATTCTTAAATATCTCCTCCGCTATCTCCTCGTGGTAGGTGTGGGAAGTTCTGTTTCTGTCGTCTACCATTTTCAGGAGAGTTAATGTCTCATCTTGAGATAGATAACCTGCGGAGAAGAACTCCCTTATACAAGATTTTGGTGAGCGACAGGAAATTCCTTCGTTTTCTTCAAGGAACCTCTTTATAAGTTTCCACATAAGCTCAACACTGAACTCAAATCTCTGAATAGTGCTGTCCCTGAAAAACTCGTAAAGTTCCCTATTTCTAAACTCCGTAGCCTTATTGAAAGCGGCCTCTAACCTGTTTAAAGCTCTCTCGTAGTCACTTATTATCTTTTTTAAAGCCATCTTATCCCTTCTTTCTTTACCACTTCTTTGAGGTAGGGAGCTTTTCTCAGTTCTACTATATCAATCTTTAGCGGGAAATTACTTTCTTCTAAAATCTCCCTCAGGAGCGTTAGTTCTTTGCTTATATCCTCTTCCGAGTAAATGGCTATGTCTACATCGGAAAATTCGGAGAAATTTCCCCTTGCCCTTGAACCAAACAGGTAGACCTCCACTTTTTTGTCTTTAAAAAATTCCTTCAAGAAATCTCTCAAGTCCTCTAAGGTGATTATTTCTTTATTTAACATTGAAGTGGAGTTCCTTTTCCTCTAAAACCTCCCCCGTTTCGGTGCTTATCCTTCTCATTAAGACCTCTTCCTTTGAGTAAATCTCGTATACGTTGAAGCTGGGATGGTCCCTTCCCTTTAGCCGTCTCGTTGTTGCGGTTCCGGAGGTTATGTAGTAGGTTCCGTCCACCTTCCAGGTCCAGGCTTTATGTCTGTGTCCCGTTAGAACCATGTTTATACCGAGCTCTCTGACCACTACCATAAAGTCTCCCGCATCAAGTAGGATGTCTATCTCCCTTCCCGTGCCGGGGATTGAGAGAACGTGGTGGTGGAGAACGACTATTTTGAGCTTGTTCTCTATCTTTGAGAAGAAATCCCTCATCAC
>WFPV01000086.1 GCA_015487405.1 Aquifex sp.
GGGTGGTTTTGAGAAGAACTCCTTTTGAAACTGGATTATTGAGGCTTCCACAGTTAAATTAATTTAATACTACTAAAACTTCTTGCGAGGTTATAGCCATGTTCACCCTAAATCTGAAAGAAATCTTTAAGATATCAGACCGCTTTAAGGGTTCTTATACTCTCCAGCCCTCCGATATAAAGCTTCCTCCCGAGATAGGAGAAATCAAAAAGCCCTTTAAGGTGAACGTCGAGATAACGAAGGATAAAGAGGGATACAGGCTCAGAATGAACGTGGAGGGCTCCGTGGAGTTGGAGTGTAGCAGATGCTTAGAAATCTTTGAAAAGGAAGTTTCCCAAAACAAGACGAAGTTTCTCCAAAACGTTCCCAACGAAGAAGGAGTGTTTATGCTAAAACCCAAGGACCTTGAGGTGACTTTTATGGAAGAGCCGGACATAGTAGATATAGCAGAGCTCGTAAGGGAAGAAATAATTCTCAGCATTCCGATGAAGCCTCTTTGCAGTCCTAACTGTAGGGGAATCCCTGAATACGAGCTCGGTTTTGAAGAAGAAAGGAAGGAGAAAGAGCACAAAAAGCAGAGCTCTTTTGCTATACTTAAAGATTTGTTAGCCAAGAAAGGAGGTAAGTGATGGCAGTTCCGAAGGCGAAAACCTCTAAGTGGAGAAGGAACCAAAGGAGAGCTCAGAACTTTTTCAATAAATTCAGAAGGAGCTTACCTTCCCTCTCAACCTGTCCCAACTGCGGGGAAAAGATTATTCCTCACAGGGTCTGCGCCTACTGCGGACACTACAAGGGTAGAGAAGTTATAGAAACCGAATAATGTTAAAAATCGCCTTGGACTGTATGGGGGGCGATTACGCCCCCATTGAGATAGTAAGGGGTGGTATTTTAGCCGCTAAGGAGCTCGGTTATAAGGTTTATCTGGTAGGAGACCAAGAAGAAATAGAGTCAATTCTGAAAAAATCGGGAGAGCTAAACAATCCTAACTTAGAGGTAGTCCACGCTCCCGACAAAGTGGAGATGAATGAACCTCCTTCAAACGTCCTGCGAAAAAAACAATCCTCCCTTTACGTTGCGGGAATGCTTGTCCGTAAAGGTGAGGCGGACGGACTCGTCTCCGCGGGAAACACAGGCGCGGTTCTCGCGGTGGGGAAGTTCATAGTTGGGGCGGAAGAGGAGGTGGAAAGACCAGCCATAGGCGTGGCTCTTCCGAATCCCAAGGGGAAGACTGTTCTAATAGACGTTGGGGCGAACGTGGACAGTAAACCTCGGCACCTCGTCCAGTTTGCGGTTATGGGACACACCTACGCGGAGAGCATACTCGGTATAAAAAATCCCCGTGTGGGAATACTGAGCATAGGGGAGGAGGAAGGGAAAGGGAACGAACTCGTTAAAGAGACCTACCCGCTCTTAAAACAGACTAAACTCAACTTCCTCGGAAACGCGGAAGGAAGGGATATATACGCGGGAACTTTTGACGTTATAGTGTGCGACGGCTTTGTGGGAAACGTTATTCTCAAAGCAAGCGAGAGCCTTGGTCTTGCGGTAGTTCAAATGATAAAGGAAGAGATAAAGAAGAGCTGGCTTGCCAAACTCGGGGCGGTTCTTTTGATGCCTGCACTAAATAACTTTAAAAAGAAGGCTGACTTCACCGAATACGGGGGAATTCCCCTCCTTGGTGCTAAAAAGCCCGTTATAATTACCCACGGAAGGGCTAACGCGAAGGCTATAAAGAACGCCATTAAAGTGGCAGGTGAGTTTTTAAATACGAACTTTAACGATATACTTGTTAAGAATCTAAAGACTCTAATTCCCGAAGAGGCAAAGGTGTAATGGGAACAAAGATAATCGGAACGGGAGTGGCTTTGCCTGAGAAAGTTTTAACGAACTTTGATTTGGAAAAGATGGTAGATACCTCGGACGAGTGGATTACCACGAGAACGGGAATAAAGGAGAGGAGAATAGCGGAGAACGAAACGGTCACGGAGCTCGCGACAAAGGCGGCACAGCAAGCCCTCAGTAATGCAGGTATAGACTCAAAGGAGCTTGACCTAATAATCCTCGCTACGTTAACTCCTGAGAAAAGGTTTCCCTCCACCGCTTGCTTGGTTCAGGCACAGCTCGGTGCGGAAAGGGTTTACGCCTTTGACATCTCCGCCGCTTGTAGCGGTTTTATATATGCCTTAGACGTTGCAGACAGCTTCATAAAGTCGGGAAAAGCTAACAAAGTCCTCGTAATAGGTGCCGAAAAGCTCTCGGAGGCTGTAGACTGGACAGACCGCTCTACTTGTGTTCTTTTCGGCGACGGTGCGGGTGCGGTGGTAGTTGAACGCTCGGAGGACGAGAGTGACATCCTTGCAAGCGTAATGTATTCTGAAGGGAGCTTAGAGGAGCTCCTATATGCGGATAAGTGCGGATACATAAGAATGAAGGGAAGGGAGCTATTCAGGTTCGCCGTTCGTGCCATGGAGGAAGCCTGCAGGGAGGCTCTAAGGCGTGCGGGAGTAAGTCCGGAAGAGATTTCCCTCGTAGTTCCACACCAGGCGAACGTTAGGATAATAAACGCCCTTGCGGAAAAACTGGGCATTCCCCAGGAAAAGGTTTACGTAAATATCCACAGATACGGAAATACATCAGCCGCATCTATCCCTATAGCCCTCCACGAAGCTATAAGTGAGGGAAGGATAAAGAGGGGAGACTTAATTTTACTTACCGCCATGGGCGGTGGATTAACTTGGGGGGCTATGCTTCTTAGGTATTAAAAGCCCAACTTATTAACCTCCTGAAAAGTTGTTATAGCTACAAACATTCTCAGGTAAAGATTATCTGAGTAGGAGGTGAATCATGAAGTTTCTGCTTCTTATACTCCTTAATATTTCCCTTATTTTTGGTGATGAGTTTATTGAAAATCTCATTAAAAAACTTGACGAGAGAGGCGAAAAAGCGTGGTGGTGGGATGAAAGGTGGTGGAAGGAGGGTTACATTGAACCCGTTCCTAACTATAAAGTGAAAGTTGAGTGGGTAACTGTAACAAACGGTGATGTAGAAATTCCCGTTATGGTGGCAAGACCACAGGAGGAAGGAAAGTTCCCGGGAGTTTTATTCCTGCACGGGAGGAGAGGACTGGATGAGCTTTTCCAGCTACACGTTATAAGGCTTGCTGCAAGAGGCTTTGTAGTTGTAGCTCCAGATTTGTATACGGGCAGGTTCATTGAGCGTTTTCCAATAAGGCACTATCCGGAAGTCATAGATGATGCAAATAGGGTTCTTGATTACGCTCTTAGTAGGGAGGATATTTCCTCAGATAAGGTCTGCGTTTACGGACTTACGAGAGGAGGATATTACGCCCTGCGTCTTTTGGTTAGCAAAGGTAGGCAAGAAAAGGATATAGCCTGCTTCGTAGGATACTATCCCCACCTCCAGGACCCCAATAGACCAGAGCCTATGCAGGTTTACCGTTACCATGAAGATGTAGAGCAATTAAAGGTTCCCGTAATGTTTTTCGTAGGAAGAGAAGAGCAGTATCAACGTCTAAGACCCGCTCTGATGGCTATTGATTATCTAAAGTCACAAGGTAGGGAAGCCTACATAGTTGTATATCCGGGAGTTGGAAGGGGCTTTGACTTTAGAAACGGAAACACCAGAAAGTTTGCAGATGACCTTGCCGCTAAAGATGCTATTATTCGTGCCTATAAGTTTATAAGAGAGAAGTTATCCCAATAATTACTTACTCCCTCCGAAGGTAGCGTATTGGGAAGCCACATCGTAGAGTTTCTCTGCGAGCTCCTTAAGCTTTTCCGCATTTTCTACGTTTTCCCTCAGGTGGTAGGGAATAGCTTCTTCCCCGTAGTAAGCTCCCACCATTGAGCCGACCAAGAAACCAATGGCGTCCGTATCTCCGCCGAAACTTCCGTAGGAATTTACCGCTTGAATTAGAGCCTCGTAGGGGTTGCCTATATTGGATAGGAATATAAACAGCGCTAAAGGCAACGCTTCAAAGGCATAAGTGCTGTTTCCAAGGGTGTTTATTGCCGTTTCAAGGTCCGCACTTTCCATTAAAAGCTCCGCAACTTTATCCAGTATCTTCTTATGCTTCTCTTCACTTAAATACTTCTTTAACTCCTCAAGGAGTCTTATCTTTTCCCTGAAATCTTCCAAATAAAAATCTCCCCTAATCAGATGTGCGATTAAGGCTGAATACAACGCGGAGGCGTCCTTTATTATGTTTCCCCTGTGGGTCAACAGGGAGACAACTTTACCACCCTCCGCCGCAAGCTCCGGGTTGTAGTAGTGGAGCATACCCATTGCGGCACTTCTTAGTATTCCTTCTACAGAAGAGGAAACAAGTCCGTGTGAGGAAGGGTTTATTCCTCTTGAGAGAAGGTCTACAGCGGTTAAAAGCATAGGGTCCGGATACCTGTGGGTCTCCTCCCTGTCATACCAATCAATGAGTCTATTTAAGAAGTCTTTAATATCCAAGCCTTTCCTTTCGGTTAAGCTTTCAAGAAGGAGCTTAAATATGGTGGTTTCGTCTGAGGTCTCCTCCGGAAGCTGTCCGTAAGCTGGACTGGAAGGGTGAGGAGTTTCAAAGTTCTCTATCCTCCCCCCGTAGAACTCCATAACCTCATCTTCGGTTATATCTTCCACTCCCTTACCGAGGGCATCGCCGACCGCAGCACCCAAGACCGTGCCTATAAACTTAGACAGCAAAACATCTTCCATAAGTTTTAATTTAGGTTTAAATAAGCTCAAGGACGTAAACCGCTACTGTCAAGCACGTCAAGAATATCAGGACTCCATAGGTGGTGTATAAGAATACGTTTGTCCTGTAAAAGCCTTGGTCAACCTGTTTCACGGTTCTCTGGAAGTTCGTAATTCCTAAGAGTATAGTGATAACTCCCATAACTATGAGGAAAGAACCTATCTGAAAAAGTCTCTGGTGCTCAATAGCAAAATGAAGATGCAGAACCTTTTGAAGCTGCATTAGAAAGAACTCAAACTTATCTATAACGAAACCGAAAACGGTTATGGATATGGCAGTTCTCACCCAAGCGAGGAAGGTTCTCTCCGCAGCCATGTAAATTCTCGGGTCAATAACTTCCTTCTTGCTCACTACTTCACCTCCGTCAATCTGCTTTATGTAATAAAGGAATACGGATATAGCTATTATGGATAAAAGAACTCCTCCGAAGGAGAATACCAAAGCGGAAGTTGCAAACTGCTTTGCTAAAGCTTCTTTATGCATAATTCTGGCAAAGTATGTGAGCTTTTCAAGAGCGAGTGCAAATGAAGACGCATAAAGCGAGAACTTTAAAGCACTTAGGTACGTCCTCTCCGTTGCGAGGTATAATCTTGGTTCTACTACCGTAGGTAATTTAAAACCTATAAGCACAGAGGAATATTATAAAAAGGATGGAAAGCTTTAAAGAGGTCGCCTTTTATCACTCGGAGACCAAGCATCACCCTTACAGACTTGCCCGCTCCTTAGGATACTTAGACTGGGCAAATCAGCCAAACCCCTTTAGGTTCTGGGAAGGAACGTTGAGAATAGAGCTCCCCCTCTTGGAGGATGAAAAGCACCCCTACGAAGCTTTATACGATTACAGAGTTGTGAACACCCAACCCTTTAATATAAGAACTTTCAGTAAATTTTTAGAGCTTGCCTTTGGACTTTCCGCCTGGAAGGCTATTCCGGGCTCCCGCTGGTCCGTTCGGATGA
>WFPV01000087.1 GCA_015487405.1 Aquifex sp.
GTAGAGAGGTTTTTAGACACATAAAGCATAGAATAAAAACTTTTTACAAGCGCGTCCCTCACAATGCTAAATACGAAACTGTTTGGTCTTGGCTTGCTTCCTTCATTTTCATTAAATACCTTTCCTCTAATGTCTAAACTTGGCGTTCTCGCTGTAAGCTCGTCTGTTAGAAAATCTTCTATAGATAGATATTTAGCTCCTTTTTCGTAATTTTTCACGAGTGCTTCTAATTCCTTGTCTAAAGCTTTCATTCCTTATACTTCTATAAAACTTTACTTCCTCACCACTCTAAAGAACTTCTTCTTCCCCACTTTAACTTTCAGCTCTCCTTTTATCTCTACTTCAGCGTTGGGGTCCGTAACCTTCTCTCCTTCTATTTTCAGCCCACCTCCTTGAATTATTCTCCTTGCCTCATTTTTGGAGGAAGCGCCTCCTATCTTTACGAGGAAATCAACAGCTTTTAGTTTGTTCTCTGATAGCTCAACAACGGGAGCATCTTCAGGGAATTCTCTTTTTGAGAAGGTTCTCTCCCACCACTCTTTAGCCTGCTTTGCCTCTTCTTCGGAGTGAAATCTCTTGACTATCGTGTAAGCCAGGAGCTTTTTAGCTTCCATCGGGTGCATCTCTTTTTTCATCTTTTCTATTTCCTCTTTTGTATAGTCTGTCAGGAGTAAGAACCAGTCCCACATTATCTCGTCGGGGATGGACATTATCTTGGCGAACATAGTTTTGGGGTCTTCAGTTATTCCTACGTAGTTTCCGTAAGATTTAGACATCTTGCGAACACCGTCAAGACCGACCAGCAGGGGTAAGGTTATACATACCTGGGGTTCCTGTCCGTATTCTCTTTGGATATCCCTTCCTATCAAGAGGTTAAACTTCTGGTCCGTTCCGCCGAGCTCTACATCGGCCTTTATTGCTACGCTATCGTAAGCCTGAAGGAGGGGATAGATGAACTCGTGAATGTATATTGGAATGCCTTCCTTGAATCTCTTGGAAAAGTCGTCCCTCTCAAGCATACGAGCTACGGTGTATTTTGCACACAGCTCTATTAGTCCCTTTGTTCCGAGTTCCTCAAGCCATGTGGAGTTAAAGACTATGGTGGTTTTCTCGGGAATGAGAACCTTAAAGACTTGATGCTCGTAAGTTTTTGCGTTTTCCATAACCTCCTCTCTGGAGAGGGGAGGTCTCGTTGTATTTCTACCTGTAGGGTCTCCAATCATAGCGGTGAAGTCTCCGATAATGAAGTAAACCTCGTGTCCGAGTTGTTGAAACTGACGGAGTTTCTGGAGTAGAACCACGTGTCCGAGGTGAAGGTCGGGAGCTGTGGGGTCAAATCCCGCTTTTATTCTTAGAGGTCTTCCCTCTTTGAGCTTTTTTAGGAGTTCTTCTTCCTCTATAATCTCAACCGTTCCCTCTTTTATGAGTTTCAGTTGCTCCTCGGGACTCATAACAAAAGATTTTAATCAACCGAAGAGGCTTTTCATACTTGGAGTCTTTTTCTCTTCCTTTCTCAGTTCTTCTAAGTTAACGTAGTCTTTAATCATGTCCAAGAACTCTTGTTCTGTGATGGTCTTTATTCCGTATTTTTTCGCTTTTTCAAGCTTTGTTCTGCCGGGGTCCTTACCTACGACGAGGTAGGTGGTTTTAGAGGTTATGGAGTTTGAGAACTTTCCTCCGAGCATCTCAACGATTTCTCCTGCCTTTTCCCTTGAACAACAATCAAGGGTTCCGGTAAAGACGAAGGTTTTTCCTTTCAACACATCGGCGATTTTTTCTGCTTTCTTCTTTTTAAGGTTTACTCCCGCCTTTTCTAATTTTTCTATCACTTTTAGGTTTTCGGGTCTTGAGAAGAACTCCTTTATACTCCTTGCTACTTTGTAGCCTATTCCTTCAAGTCTCATGAGTTTTTCAAGGGGGATATCTTTTAAGTCCCAGATGTTTTCTATAACGTCGGCGAGTTTCTTGGCTGTTGTGGAGCCGACGTATCGGATTCCGAGTCCGTAGATTACTCTGTCTAAAGGTCTGTTTTTGCTCTCCTCTATAGCTTTTAGTAGATTCATAGCGGACTTTTCCGCAAATCCGGGGAGCTTTATCAAATTGGTTAGCTTCAGGTAATAAAGGTCTCCCACGTCCTTAACGAGTCCCTTGTTGTATAGGAGTTTTACGGTTGCGTCTCCTAAGCCTCTTATGTCCATAGCCTCACGGCTTGCCCAGTGTTTTATTCTGAGAACAGCCTGAGCGGGGCAGGCTATGTTTATACACCTTATCGCCACCTCGTCGGGAAGCCTAACGAGCTCTGAACCGCAGGAAGGACACCTTTCGGGGAAGACTATGGGTTTCTCGTTTCCCGTCCTTTTGTCTTTCAGAACTTCAGCTATATAGGGGATTACGTCTCCTGCTCTCTCAACTACTACGTAGTCTCCAATTCTTATATCTTTTTCCTTTATAAAGTCTTCATTAAAGAGGGAGACAGAAGATATAGTCACTCCGCCGAGCTCTACGGGTTTTAGTTTCCCTACGGGAGTTATAACTCCCGTCCTTCCTACCTGAAAAACTACGTCTATTAGCTGGGTTACGGCTCTTCTGGGTTTGAACTTGTAGGCTATCGCCCACCTGGGGTGGTGGGAGGTGTATCCGAGCTTTTCGTAAAGTCTTCTGTTATTTACCTTTACAACCATCCCGTCTATTTCGTAGGGGTATTCGTCCCGCTTCTGTTCCCACTCCTTGCAGTATTCAATTACCTCTTCTATGCCTTTGCAAACTTTTGTATCTTTGAGGAGCGTCTTAAATCCGAGGCTGTCCAGCATCTTTA
>WFPV01000088.1 GCA_015487405.1 Aquifex sp.
TTGAGCTTGAAGTGAGAGAACTTCTTTCCAAGTATGAATATCCCGGGGACGAAGTGCCCGTTATCAGGGGTTCAGCACTTGGAGCACTGCAAGAGCTTGAGCAAAACTCTCCCGGCAAGTGGGTAGAGAGCATAAAGGAGCTACTCAATGCTATGGACGAATACATCCCGACACCACAAAGGGAAGTGGACAAGCCCTTCCTAATGCCGATAGAAGACGTGTTTAGCATATCAGGAAGAGGAACTGTTGTGACGGGAAGAGTAGAGAGGGGAGTATTGAGACCTGGGGATGAAGTAGAGATAGTAGGCTTAAGGGAAGAGCCCTTAAAGACGGTAGCAACATCTATAGAGATGTTCAGGAAGGTACTTGATGAGGCGTTGCCTGGGGACAACATAGGAGTGCTGCTGAGAGGAGTAGGAAAGGACGATGTAGAGAGGGGACAGGTATTAGCGCAGCCAGGGAGTGTTAAGGCGCACAAGAGGTTTAGGGCACAGGTTTATGTACTTAGCAAGGAAGAGGGAGGAAGGCACACGCCGTTTTTTGTGAATTACAGACCGCAGTTTTACTTCAGGACAGCGGATGTGACTGGAACGGTTGTGAAGCTCCCTGAAGGAGTAGAGATGGTGATGCCCGGGGACAACGTAGAGCTTGAGGTTGAGTTGATAGCGCCTGTAGCGTTGGAGGAAGGTTTAAGGTTTGCGATAAGGGAAGGTGGAAGGACGGTAGGAGCTGGTGTCGTTACCAAAATCCTTGATTGAGGAGTGAGATATGGCTCGGGAGATTATCACACTCGCTTGCACCGAGTGCAAGAGGAGAAACTACACAACTACCAAGAATAAGCAGAAGCATCCCGAAAGGCTTGAGCTGAGAAAGTACTGTAAGTGGTGTAGAAAGCACACCATTCACAGAGAGGTAAGATAAATTAAGTTTTAGTGGGGCTGTAGCTCAATTGGCAGAGCGCGGGACTCCAAATCCCGTGGGTGGGGGTTCGAGTCCTCCCAGCCCCGCCATTTAAACCCTTTCGGAGAAAGAGATGGATAAACTCAAGGATTTCCTTTTAGGAGTCAGGGACGAGCTCAAAAGGGTAGTCTGGCCCTCACGGGATACCGTTATAAAGGCTACGATAAGTGTTATAATATTTTCCCTTGTAATAGGGGTTTATCTCTGGATTTTAGACCTATCCTTTACTAAAATAATATCCTTCATCCTTTCTTTGAGAGGGAGCCTATGACGGACATAGAACAGACCCAACAACTTGAGAAGAAGTGGTACGCCCTACAGGTAGAACCGGGAAGGGAAAACGAGGCGAAGGAAAACCTACTTAAAGTTTTGGAATTGGAAGGATTAATGAACCTTGTTGACGAGGTTGTAGTTCCTGCGGAAGAGAAGGTCGTAATACGCTCCCAAGGAAAGGAGAAGTATAGGCTCTCTCTCAGAGGAAACGCGAGGGACATTCCGGTTCTCGGAAAGAAGGGAGTTACCGTTTTTAGAGTGGAGAACGGGGAGGTCAAAGTAGTTGAGAGCGTTGAGGGGGATACCTGCGTAAACGCTCCTCCCATATCAAAGCCAGGTCAGAAGATAACCTGTAAGGAAAACAAGACCGAGGCGAAGATCGTTTTGGACAACAAGATTTTTCCGGGATACATACTCATGAAGGCACACATGAACGACAAACTCCTCATGGCGATAGAGAAAACTCCCCACGTCTTTAGACCCGTAATGGTGGGCGGAAAGCCCGTTCCCCTGAAGGATGAAGAGGTCCAGAGAATATTGGACCAAATCAAGAAGGGTGTCAAACCCGTCAAGGTTGAGTTTGAAAAGGGTGACCAGGTTAGGGTTATAGAAGGTCCCTTCATGAACTTCACTGGAACCGTGGAAGAAGTTCACCCCGATAAGAGAAAGCTCGTTGTTATGATAAGTATCTTCGGAAGGATGACACCCGTAGAGCTTGACTTTGACCAAGTAGAGAAGATTTAAGGAGGAACAGCGATGGCTAAGAAGGTGGTAGCCACTATTGAGCTGATGCTTCCAGCTCAACAGGCGTCTCCGGCACCACCGGTTGGACCGGCACTCGGTCAACACGGTGTCAACATAATGGAGTTCGTAAAGCAGTTCAACGCCGCGAGCAGGGATTACGAGCCTGGCACAATACTTCCCGTAGTTATCACCGTTTATCAGGACAGGAGCTTTACCTTTATCCTAAAGACACCTCCGGTATCCTACCTCCTCAAGAAAGCTGCAGGAGTGGAAAAGGGGTCATCCGACCCCAAGAGGGTGAAGGTCGGAAAGATAACTGTAAAACAGCTTGAGGAAATTGCAAAGATGAAGCTTAAAGACATGAACACGAGAGACCTCAAGGCTGCCATGAGAACGGTAGCGGGAACCGCTAAGAGCATGGGAATTGAAATAGAAGGTTGGAAGGAGTAGAGCCATGGCGAGGAGAGGAAAGAAGTATATAGAAGCCGCTAAGCTTGTTGATAAGAATAAAAGGTACTCCTTAGAGGAGGCTGTTGACCTCTTAAAGGAAATGGAAAAAGTTCTCCAGAGGAACTTTGACGAGACCGTAGAGCTCGCAATGAGACTGAACGTGGACCCCAGATACGCTGACCAGATGGTGAGGGGCTCCGTAGTCCTTCCCCACGGCCTCGGAAAACCCATAAGGGTGGTGGTCTTTGCGGAAGGTGAGGACGCAAAGAAGGCGGAAGAGGCGGGAGCCGACTACGTAGGCGGAGATGACCTCATAAACAAGATTCTTAAAGAGGAGTGGACAGACTTTGACGTTGCGATAGCTACTCCCGAGATGATGCCAAAGGTTGCGAAGCTCGGAAGAATCCTCGGACCCCGTGGACTCATGCCCTCACCCAAGACGGGAACCGTTACCAAGAACGTTGAGCAGGCGATAAAGGAGGCAAAGAAGGGAAGGGTAGAGTTTAAAGTTGATAAGGCAGGAAACATCCACATGCCCGTAGGGAAGATATCCTTCGATAAGGAGAAACTCCTTGATAACCTGAGAGCTGCGATAGATGCAGTTCTGAGAGCCAAACCGCCCGGAGCTAAGGGTCAATACGTCAAGAACATAGCCGTATCTTTAACTATGAGCCCCAGTGTTAAAATAGACGTCAACGAGACCATTAGAAAGATTCAGGAGATGGCTGCTTAACGGAGGTAAAAAATGGCTGAGTTTGACAGGGAAGCTTACGCTCAGAGGGAAAGGAGCGCCGCGAGCAGAAGAACCCTGCTAAAGAAACAAGAGCTCGTTCAGTCCTACAAGGAAAGACTCCAGAAATCCAACGGATTCGTTATATTCTTTGATTTTCAAGGAATAGACGCCTATCCCCTTACACTGCTCAGGTTAGACATAAAGGACCTAAAGGGTGAGATAGTAGTCGGGAAGAACACTCTATTTTATAGAGCCTTTTCCGATACCGTTCTCTCGGACCACAGGGATATCTTCGTGGGACCTACCGCCGCACTCTTCGCTTACGAGGACCCCGTAGCGGTCACCAAAAAACTAAAAGAAGCTCTAAAAGAGCACTTTGACAAGGAGTGGGACAAGAAGCTCAAAGGGGGACTCCTTGACTACAAGTATATAACCCCCGAACAGATAAAGGAGCTCGCGGAACTCCCCAGTAAGGAAGAGCTCATAGCAAAACTCTTGGGAGTTCTTAACGCTCCTATCACACAACTCGCTATGACCTTGAAGGCTGTTCCTCAAAAGCTTGTTCTTGTTCTTAAAGCTATTGAAGAATCTAAATCTCAGGAAGGAGGTAAGTAAAGATGGCAACCTTAACCATTGATGAAATCGTAGAAGCTATTAAGAATATGTCCGTTTTAGAAGTTGCTGAGCTCGTCAAAAGACTTGAAGAAGAGTTCGGTGTATCCGCCGCCGCAATGGTAGCGGCAGCTCCCGCAGCCGCAGGTGCAGGAGCCGCTGCAGGAGCTCCTGCTGAAGAAAAGACCGAGTTTGACGTGATACTCAAGTCTCCCGGAAAGAACAAGATTCAGGTTATTAAGGTCGTCAGAGAAATCACCGGACTCGGACTCAAGGAAGCTAAGGAGCTCGTTGACAACGCTCCCAAACCCATTAAGGAGGGTGTTTCCAAAGAGGAAGCTGAACAAATCAAGAAAAAGCTTGAAGAGGTCGGAGCGGAAGTTGAGGTCAAGTAATCTTCCGCTCTCCTCTCTCTCCTGTTCTTACCGCCTTCGGTAAATTCAAAAAGGGAATATTGAAGGAACTTTCACCCTATAAATTCAAACACTTGACTACCAAAAATAAAAGTTTATATTTATATGATTGCTTGATGGATGTGGAGATTTCTGCCCGCCAACGTCTTCAGCCAAAACATATAAAGAGGAGAGGTTAAACCATGGCAAAAATTGCTTTACCCCGTAAGTATTTTGGCAGAAGAGAAGAAATTTTAGAGCCTCCCTACCTCCTTAGCATTCCTAAGAACTCCTTTGAAAACTTCGTCCAGCTGAAGGTTCACCCCCACAA
>WFPV01000089.1 GCA_015487405.1 Aquifex sp.
GCTATACACCTATTTCGGGGACAGGGTAGTGGAGATAAGTTCGCGTATTTCCCCTAAGAAGCTTTACGAGAACTGGTTCAGGGCTCAAGAGGGTGGTGTAGTTGTTGTAGGTAGCTTTAAGGCGGTCTTTTCACCGGTGAAAAATTCCGAAAGTATTATTCTCTTTAACGAGCTCGGGAACACGAAGTTTGTAAAGAACGGCGTTGATCTGAGAAGGGTTTCCTACCTGCTTTCCAAGAAGAGGGGAGCTTCTTTAGAGTTTCTGACTCCCTTTTACACCTTGGAGAGCTATTACGGTGTAAAGAGGAGGATTTTTAGTCTTGAAGAGGATAGCTTTGAGGCAAAAGTAGAGGTCTTTAAAAGAAAAGGGGAAGTTTTAACCGAAGAGCTTTATAAAGCTATCAAGGAAAGGGAAGGTGAGAGCTTCCTTTTTTTGGTTAATAAGACAGGATACAGCTACCTCTTTTGTCCGAGGTGTGACGGGATTGTGGAGTGTCCCGAGTGCGGAACCTTCTTGACTTACTCTAAAGAGAAGGGAAAGGTCTTCTGCACGAAAAGGGCTTCCCACTACAGTTCCGATGAGAAAATCTGTCCGCGGTGCGAGGGTGAAGCACAGGAGCTTGGTTTCGGGATTGAGAAGGCGAGAGAGGTGGTTGAGCATCTTTTCGGTGCTAAAGAAAACTGGGAGTTTGCTACCTCTCCGGATTGGAAGAGGAGTTTTGATAACGTTGTGGTCCTGAATGCGGACAACATTCTCTCTGTTCCTAGCTACAAATCCCACGAGAGGTTTCTGGAGTTTGTAGCTCACTCCCTCAGGTGTGCGAGAAAGGGATTCTACCTTCAGACGGGCGTGTTGGACGAGAGGGAAGTAAGGCTTATAAAGGAAAAGAACTTCAGGGAGCTCTATGAGGAGGAGCTCATCAGAAGGAAAGAGGAGGAACTCCCTCCCTTCGTTCGGCTCGTTCTGGTGGAAAGTCCTGAAGAGATAGACGAGTTATTAAAGACTGAAGTTTCCGAAGATTTTGGAAAGGTTTACAACTCCAAAGACAGTATCTGGCAATACTTACTTAAAATAAGGAGCAGGGAGGTTCTGAAGAAGCTCCGGGAGCTGAAAAGGGAAAAGAATTTGAGAATTGTTTTAGATTGGAAATGATTTTAAATTAATAAGAGGAGGTGGAAGATGGATTTTCTACAGAGGGACCAAGCACCCTTAACGGCGGAGGAGTGGGAGCAAATAGACAGGGCGGTAATGGAAACCGCTAAGAACGCCTTAATTGGAAGAAAGTTTATCCCTGTAGTGGGACCTATAGGAGCGGGACATCAGGTAATCTCTTACGACGTCCTTTACGGAGTTGAGCCCGGTGTTTGTGAGATTAGACCGGGACAGGAGTATGAGGTCTGTGAGCCGATAAGGACTGGGATAAGGAAGCACGTTCCCATACCAACGCTCTACAAGGATTTCGTAATTTCCTGGAGGGATTTGGAGCACTGGAGACAGTTTAACCTTCCCATAGATACGACGAATGCCTCGGCGGCAGCCTACTCTCTCGCAGTTGCGGAAGACACTTTAATACTCTTCGGGAGCAAGGAGCTCGGTATAGAGGGACTCATGACCGCGGAAGGAATAAACACCTCCAAGCTTTCCGACTGGAGTGAGGTGGGAAGTGCCTTCAACGACGTAGTTGCGGGAATATCCAAGCTCGTTGAGAAGGGCTTTTACGGAAACTACTACCTTCTTGTAAATCCGAAGAGGTATTTCCTCCTCAACAGGATTCACGACAACACGGGTCTCCTTGAGCTTGAGCAGATAAAGAAGGTTGTGAAGGACGTTTACCAGACCGCGATAATTCCCGAAGACAAGGTCTTACTGGTTTCCGCATCCCCCGCGAACTTTGACCTTGTGGTTGCCTTGGACATGACCGTTGCCTTCGTGGAAACCACGAATATGAACCACACCTTCAGGGTTATGGAAATGATCGTCCCGAGGGTAAAGAGACCGGAGTCCATACTCGTTATGAGCACTTAATGACGGAAAGGAAGATATCCGATGTTCTCTCCTTCCTCTCCTCCGAGAGTGGGAAGAGGCTGGACAAGTTCTTATCGGAAAGCTACAAAGAGTTTTCAAGGAGTTATATAAAGAAGTTAATAGAGGAGGGATTTGTTCTCGTAAACGACGAAGTTGTTAAAAAACCTTCAAGGAAGCTCAGGAAGGGGGACAGGGTCACTCTCCTCGTTCCGGAGCCCGAGGAGCTCAAGGTAGAGCCCGAGAACATACCAATAAAAATAATTTACGAGGATAAGGATATAGTGGTAATAGTGAAGCCCTGCGGGCTTGTGGTTCATCCCTCTCCCGGATACACGAGCGGAACGCTCGTAAATGCTCTTCTATACCATATAAAAGACCTCTCCTCTATAGGGGGCGTGGAGAGACCGGGGATAGTCCACAGGCTGGACAGGGAAACCGCGGGTGTTATGGTCATCGCCAAGAACGACGTGGCTCACAGGGAGCTCATAAAGCAGTTCCAAGAAAGGAAAACGGAAAAGTTCTACAAGGTTCTCGTAAAAGGTTTAGTAAAGAAGGATTACGGAATAATTGACACGCCGATAGGGAGACATCCCTACGACAGAAAGAGATTTTCCGTCCGGGAGGAAGGTAAAGAAGCCCTGACCGAATACTGGGTTTTAAAGAGATATGAAAAGTTTGAGATTACGTTTCTGAAGGTAAAGATTCACACCGGGAGGACGCACCAGATAAGGGTTCACTTTTCCTCAATAGGGCACCCCGTTTTGGGGGATACAACTTACGGCTTTAAAAGGACCTCTGTCCCTAAGGAGCTTTTGGAGCTTATGGGGGAGTGTAATATGCTCGTAGCTTACCACCTTGGCTTTTACCATCCCACGACTAAGGAATGGCTCGTCTTTGAGATTGAAGAGCCGGAGACTTTCCGGAGCGTTCACGCCTGGCTGGAGGCTAACTCTTCTTGACGAGGAGCGAAACATTCTTGAGTTGGTATCTGTTCAACAAATCCAAAATCTCCACAAGTTTTTCAACCTTCACGTCCTTATCCGCAATTATCTCTATAGGGGCGTTTTTAGGAAGTTTTGAGAGCTCAGTTTCTAAATCCTTCAGGTAAACCTCCTTACCGTTTAGGTATAGGCTTCCCTCCTTCGTTATCGCTATCTTCACGGGATTTACGGCTTTCTTTTGGTGAGCGCTCTTTGCTTCTGGAAGGTTGACAGGAAGCTCGCCCTGGACTATGAAGGTTGCGGTGGTGAGCACTATGGTCAGGAGAACGAGCATTATGTCAACGAGGGGGATTACGTTAATCTCCGAGAACTCTCTATCTCCCTTCATACTTCGCCTCGTATTCTAAAAGTTTTTCCTTAACTTTACGAACGAGAAAGTTGTAGACCATTACAGAAGGTATCGCTACCAGTAGCCCCGCCGCGGTAGCCTTAAGAGCCAAGGCTAAGCCCTTCATTATTTCTTTAGAGTTAATAAATCCCTCCTGACCTACGGTGTAGAAGGTAAGAATAATCCCGAGGACCGTTCCGAGGAGTCCCACGTAGGGTGCGCTGGAAGCAACGGTCCCGATTATGTAAAGCCTCTTAGTTAGGTCCTTTTCTAAAAGTGCTTTAGATTTGTAGTTTTCTGGCTTCACACGTAAGAAGAAGATTAACCTCTCTATCGCTACGGTGAAGACTATGAAGCTCATAAGGAGAAGGACTCCTATAACGCCGTAGTCCACAAGCTCCCTGAGATTTTCCATCAATCTATCTCCATACGTTTGGTCTTTACCTCCCTCAAGAACTCGGTAAGCTCCTCCTCTTTCTCCCCCCTGATTAATCTCTCCAACTCCCGAAGGGAGTTAATAAAACCTTCTATAGCTAATAGGACGTTTTCCTTATTGGCGAGGAAGATGTCCCTCCACATCACGGGGTCGCTCTTAGCTATGCGGGTGAAGTCCTTAAAGCCCCCTCCAGGATACTTAAAGAGGTCTACGTCGGGCTTTGAGAGCTTTATGAGGGTGTCCACAAGTGCAAAAGCTACAGCGTGTGGAAGGTGGGAAACGATACCGAAGACGTAGTCGTGTAGCTCGGGAGTCATATACTCAACCTCTCCCCCGAGCTCTTCCCAGATTTCCCTCACAAGACCGAGAGCCTTCACATCGGTTCGCTCCGTGGGGGTGAGGATTACCTTCTTTCCTTCGTAGAGCTCCGCTATACTGTGCTCCACGCCGGACCTCTCCGTTCCAGCTATAGGGTGTCCTCCCACGTATCTGCTTCCTAAGATTTCTTCCAGTCTGTAGACGAGCTCCCCTTTGACGCTCCCCTGGTCCGTTACTACGGCTTCCGAGCTTATGTACTTCTTTAGCTCCCTCGCTATACCTTCAAAGGTTCTGACCGGAGAAGAGAGCATTACGAGAGAAAGGTTAAAGTCTTTTACCTCCGGTAGGTTTGTAGTTCCCTCATCAATCACTCCGAGGGTTTTGGCTTTTGCTATGCTTTCGGGGTTTATATCGTAGCCGTAGATTTTCCCTTTAAAGCCGTGCTTTCGGAGTGCTTTGGCGAATGAGCCTCCCATAAAGCCCACGCCAACTACGAGGACGCTTTCCATAGTTAGTTCTTTATCTTAACACTTTGGCTAGGAACGGAGAAACAGTAAAAAATTGAAAAAATATTTCATTAGATAGCAAAAACCCTTTCTCCGTCCACCCCGCGGGAATACTTCTTTCCCGCCTACCTACCACCTATCCCCAGCATCAGGGACTCGGTGGATACTTCATATAATAACTCCATCAACTTTAATCTCCTCGGATTGCAAAGCTTAACAAACAATACCTTTAAATCCTCATAAAACCTTAGTCTCAGGAGCTTCGCTCCTACTCTTATTATGTTTAATGCTCCCACTAAATCCGCATGAAATACCTTGTTTAAAACCTTGTCCTTAAATTAGCTCTATCAGCTTCCTAAAAGGTATTGACACAAACTCCTGATTTATCTTTTTCCCTAAGTTTATCCCATTCTTGCTTTCCAATGCATTATTTCCAATGTAGATAACCTTGTGTCCTGTCCCGTAAAGAATCTCCACTACCTTGCGAGCTATCTTGTGTAGGTCATTGTTTAGTTTTCTCCTCCTGTGTGCGGATAGCTCTTTTTCCCTTATCTCAAGCTCCTTTAACTTTTTCTCAAGTCTCTTCGTATCCTCGTAATCTCCGCTTTTTATTTCGTTTTTCAGATAATCTATCTGAGACCTTAGTTTTGCTCTCTCTTTGTTAAACCTTTGGTTGAACGCTTTTAGCTCTTTCCCCGAAACTATAAAGCTCTTTGTATTTGCGGATAAACAAAATAAGTAAGTTTTTGAAGTGA
>WFPV01000090.1 GCA_015487405.1 Aquifex sp.
CCTATTAGGTTCGTTTCAAAGGAGTATTTTTTCCCTCTATACTCAACTTCTATCTTAGAACCGCCGAAGGCGGTATCAAAATTCAAAATTTTTAAATCTCCTTCTTTTCCGTAAGTAATTACTTCTCCCCCAACTTCGCGGGCAAGCCTCCTTCCGTAAGGGTCGTCGGCGTTTATTATCTTGTAGTCCGATTCGTATTCCATAAAGAGCCTTTTCTTGGATTCGTAGTAGCTTTCCATATCTCCGTGATAATCAAGGTGGTCCTGGGTGAGGTTGGTGAAGATAACCGCCCTGAACTTTGTGGGGTAAACTCTGTGCTGGTCAAGGGCGTGGGAAGAGACCTCCGCAACGGCGTATTTAGCTCCGAGGTTTAGGAAATCCTTTAAGGTTTTGTGCCAGAGAACGGGCTCAGGGGTAGTTCTTCCTTCTCCGAGAATCTTATCTTTGAAGCGGTAGTAAATTGTTCCGATTAGTCCCGTATCTTTTCCCGCTTCGTTCAGGATTGCTTCTATTATGTGGGTGGTGGTCGTCTTTCCGTTGGTTCCGGTGACTCCGACTACTCTGAGTTTACGGGAAGGCTCTCCGTAAAAGTAATGGGCGGATTCTCCGAGGGCTTTCCGGGTGTCTTCCACGATAATCACGGGAACGGAAGCTCTCACGGGTTCTTCTACCACTATCGCGTAAGCCCCCCTTTTGACTGCTTCATCTACGAAGTTATGTCCATCGTAACGCGTTCCCTTTATCGCAAAAAATAGGTAATTCTTTTTTACCTCTTTGGAGTTGGAAGTAATACCGCTGACGCGGTCAAGAATGAGTCTCAAATCCATCTTAAAATAAAACTTATGAAAATAAAGGATTTTTTAAAAGAGCATAAGATATCCGTAGGGGACAACGCTATATTTCTCCTTGAGAAGCTCGGACTGAAGGACGAAAAACTCATAAAGTTCCTTGAGAGGGAAATAGGAGAGAGTGCAAAGATGTCTAAATCCAAAGCGAACGTCGTGGACCCCGAGGAAGCGGTGGAGAGATACGGAGCGGATACGGTGAGGCTTTACATACTCTTTGCTGCACCTCCGGAGCAGGACTTTGAGTGGACTGAAGAGGGAATTCAGGGCGCTTACAGATTCCTCCAGAGGTTCTGGAACTTTGTAAATAAGCATTTAGATAAAATTAGGGATTTGTCTTACACCCGTGAGGAGATCAGAAAGCTCCAAGGAAAAGCCAAGGAAGTGAGAAGGGAGATACACCAAACCATTAAAGAATACAGAAGGGATTTTGAAGAGAGGTATCAGTTCAACACCGCAATAGCGAAGATAATGAAACTTCTGAATACTCTACAAGACTTTGAGCCGAAGAGTGAAACGGACTATAAGGTTCTGAGGGAAGGTATAGAGACTATTACGCTTCTGCTTTCCCCAATAACTCCCCATATAGCGGAAGAAGTTTGGGAAATGCTTGGAAACGAGGGATTCGTGGTAACTCAGCCCCTACCTGAACCCGACGAAGAGGCTCTTAAGCTTGAGGAGATAGAAATTCCCGTTCAGGTAAACGGAAAGGTTAGAGCGAGGATTAAGATACCGGCTGACGCCGGTGAAGAGGAAGTTAAGGAGATTGCCCTTCGGGACGAGAAAGTGAAGAAATACACCGAAGGTAAGGAGATTAAAAAGGTTATATACGTGAAGGGAAGATTGGTTAATATTGTGGTGAAGTGAAAAAACTTTCCTCCTGCTTCCTATCAGATATCCTTTAATTAAGGATAAATATATTATTCTTTATGTTTAGCTTAGTAAAGTCTAACAAACTTGAGAAGCTCAAAAAAGCCCTCGGAGAGAGGAAGGTAAAGGAAGACATAGTAGAGAGAAAACTCTACTCCTACGACGCCACTCCCATTCCCATAGAGAAAAAGATGCCCTCAGCTGTGGTGTTCCCCGAAAACAGGGAAGACGTGATAAAACTTGTTGAGGTGTGCTACGAAGAGGAGATTCCCATATTCCCGAGAGGTGCGGGCTCGGGACTTACCGGAGGAGCGGTTCCTACAAGGGAAGACGGCGTAGTGGTTTCCTTTGAGAAGATGGATAAGTTCACCGTTGATGTTGACAACGCAACGGCTACCGTTCAGCCCGGAGTAATTACCTACCAGTTCCAAGAATACGTAGAAAAGCTCGGACTATTTTATCCTCCCGATCCTTCTTCCTTCAAATACTCCACGATAGGCGGAAACGTTGCGGAAAATGCGGGAGGACCCAGGTGTCTCAAATACGGAGTTACCCGTGAATACGTCCTCGGACTGGAAACTGTTATAAAGGAGGGACAGGTAATAAAGACGGGAAGCCCCGTTCTGAAAGACGTTGCAGGCTACGATATAACCAAGCTCCTAGTGGGCTCGGAAGGGACTCTCGGACTCTTTACGGAGATAACTCTGAAGCTTATTCCGAAACCAAAAGCCAGAATGACTGCTCTCGCAGTATTTAACGACCTTGAAACCGTAGGAAAAGCGGTGAGCAAGATTTTAACCAGCGGTATATTCCCCTCTGCTTTAGAGTTTATGGACAGGGACGCGATAAGGGCTGTTGAGGATTACAAGCCCGTAGGACTTCCCAGAGATGCAGAGGCACTTCTGCTCATAGAGGTGGACGGACACCCCCTCGCTGTAAAAGAGGAGATTAAGGAAGTAGGAAAAATCTTAGAAGAGCTCGGAGCAAAGGTTCAGGTAGCGCAAAGCGAAGAGGCAGCCCAGAAACTTTGGACCGCGAGAAAGAACTTAGGTCCCGCACTCGGAAATCTCAGAAGTGGAAAAATTAACGAGGACATAGTATTTCCCAGAACCTACCTTCCGGAAGC
>WFPV01000091.1 GCA_015487405.1 Aquifex sp.
GAGTTATAACTCCCGTCCTTCCTACCTGAAAAACTACGTCTATTAGCTGGGTTACGGCTCTTCTGGGTTTGAACTTGTAGGCTATCGCCCACCTGGGGTGGTGGGAGGTGTATCCGAGCTTTTCGTAAAGTCTTCTGTTGTTTACCTTTACGACCATTCCGTCTATTTCGTAGGGGTATTCGTCCCGCTTCTGTTCCCACTCCTTGCAGTATTCAATTACCTCTTCTATGCCTTTGCAAACTTTTGTATCTTTGAGGAGCGTCTTAAATCCGAGGCTGTCCAGCATCTTTATGGACTCGTAGTGGGTTTCGGGGTCTTTGTCTCTGGGTTCCACGTAAGAGAGTTGATAGACGATAGCCTCCAACTTTCTCTTTGCGACTTCTTTTGGGTCTTTTTGTCTTATTGAGCCCGCGGCGGCGTTCCGGGGATTTGCAAAGGGGGGAAGTCCCTCTTCCATTCTTTCTTTGTTGAGTTTCTTGAACTCCTCTTTGCTTATTACGACCTCTCCCCTTATTTCTGCGAGCCTGATTCCGTATTTAGAAAACTCTGCTCTTAGGGGAATAGTTTTTATAGTTTTTAGGTTGTTGGTTATGTCTTCTCCGTATTCTCCGTCTCCCCGGGTCGCTCCCCTTACAAAGAGGTCGTTTTCATATACGAGGGCTATTCCTGCTCCGTCAAGCTTTGGCTCTACCGCATACTCTACCACGTCAAGACCGGTTAGCTGTCGGACTCTCCTGTCAAACTCTCGGAGCTCGTCTTCTGAATAGGCGTTGTCCAAGGAGAGCATAGGTGTGTAGTGCTTGACAGTGGGGAACTCTCCCGTTATCTCGCTGGCGACTCTCTGAGTCGGGCTGTCGGGTGTTACGAGCTGGGGATACTTTTTCTCAAGCTCCTTTAGAGCTCTGAAAAGTCTGTCGTAGTCGTAGTCGGATATTACGGGGTTTGCTTGGACGTAATACTTGTAGTCGTGATATCTGATGACCTCACGAAGCTCTTCCGCCAGTTTCTTTGCGGTTTCAAGGTCCGACTTTTTAATCTCGTCAAGTTTTTTAAGGAGCTCGTAAGTTTTTTCCTGAAGCTCCTTTTCTCTTTCGGGTGTGAACATCAGAATTTAAATTTATCACGAGCGAAGCTCGTATCTAACTTATTTAATAAAAACCTTTGAAAGCCAAGGGAAAAAGAGAGATGTGAACACTGCGGTCAGGTATAGCTCTAAGGCCTGGGTTTCGGAGATGAGCTTGTTCTTGTGGGCTATCTCTATCCCCGCGATAAGGAGCGTGAAGGGAAAGGAAAGGAGTAGGGGAAGTCTGAGGGTTTGTTTTAGAGTAAATCCGCCGATTAAAAGGAGTGGTGCGGGAAGAGCACGAACGAAGAGTAGGAGAAAGGAGAGGGAGAGTATCGTTAGAATACTTTCGGGCTTTAGGGCTGAGAAGTCTAAGCTCATTCCAGTCTTTATGAAGAAGACGGGAATCAGGAAACCGTAACCGAGAGAGGTGATTTTTTCCTCAAGCTCGTGCTTTTCGCGGATAAAGTAAGAAACCAGAATTCCCACGAGGAAGGCTCCGAGAACGTCCTCAAAGCCGACGAGCTTTGAGAGAATTGCCCCGGAGAATATGAGGAAGAGGCTGAGTCTTATACTGAGGGCTCCTACGTCCTTTTCGTATATTACCGCCTTCACGATTTCGGGAAACCACCAGATGAGAAGTTTGACACTCAGAAAGAAAGTAAAAAATCCGAGAAAGAATCCGAGGGATTTGATGGACTCTAAGATTAGTTCCGTGTATCCGCTGAAGTGGGAAAACTTGTGAATGAAGGTGAGCAGAAAGAGGCTCGCGAGTTCTCCCATCGCTCCTATGACGAGGGCTTTCTGGGAAAAGTTTTTGTCGGAGGAGGCTCTGAGTATGGGAAGGAGGAGTCCTACGGAAATGAGGGACAGCAAAACTCCAAAGCCGAGTCCGTATCCTAAGAGCAGGGAGAGACTCAGGGAGCTAAAGACTACTCCCAAGATATAAAGGGTGTATGTCAGGTAATACCTCCCGGGCAGTCGCTCAAGGAGGTTAAAGTCAACCTCCAGTCCCGCTAAGAACATTAAGATTAGAAATCCAAAGTGGGCTAAAAAATTGATTACCTGCGGTAGCTTTTCTGAAGAGCCTATGAGGTATCCGAGGAGGAGTCCGAAAATAAGCTCTCCTACCGGTAGAGGGATCCTGAGGAGTTTTGAGAGAAAGGGTGATAGGAAGGCTCCCGAAAGGATTACGAGTATGAGGAGCTCCGGGCTCAAGGGCTTTCCTCCGGAATGAGGAGGGTGGTTATGGGACTCTTCCTGGCAATCAGGTAAGGAGGATAGGGGTTAAAGAGTGAGCCAGTTTTTCCCACGGCATAGCCGAGAACGAGGAGATTAAAGCCTTCTTTTAAGATTTTTAGGGTCTCTCTGACAGGGTTTCCCTCTCTCCTTACGAGGTTTATCTCAATCTTACCGAGTTTTTTCCCTTTCTTCACAAAGTCTGTCAAATACCGTAAGGTCTCTTTTTCTTCTTCCGTCATCATGCTCTCTATCCGGGTTATGTAGCAGATGTAGAGCTTGGCGTTAAAAAGCCGAGCGACGTCCACCGCGTTTGGGAGCAAGTCTTCTAAGACGTCCGTGTTTGCGGAAACGAGTATATTCTCGTATGGGAAACTTCCTCTTAAAAACACCGAAGGTATCTCAAGATTTAAAAAAGCTTCCTTAAGGTAGTTTCTCCCGAAAAAGCCTTCGGAGGTCTTTCCGAAAACTGCTATCCCCGTGTCTTCATCCTGCGGATTTTCACACTCCTCCCTCCAGGGGGAGACTTTGAGTCTTTCTTTTAGGTAGTTAAGCTCAGGATTTTGAGGGTTCACTTTACAGTATCTTGCTTCTCTTCCCCACTTTATCGGAAAGGTGGGAGTGCCCTCCAGTATTGTGTTTACGAAAAGCTCCACTTCCGTGGGCTTTCCAGCGAGCAGGAGTCTGTCCTCGGCGTTTATCTTGGTGGTGGGCTTTGGGAGGACTACCTCCTTTCCCCTGTATATGAGGGCTATTCTGAGGTTCTTACGCCTTAGCTCGCTTACCTTCATCCCGACGAGGGGCGAGGTTTCGGGAATACGGAGCTCCGCCAGCTCTCCCTCTCCGAGTCCCACACCTACCGGATACCTGAGGAGTCCGTGGCCTTTTATGTAACCTTTTATGAGTATTCCGAGTATTTCAGGAACCGAGAGTATCTCAACGTTTAGCTCTTTTAGCTTCGGATTTTCCGAGCTTTCCCTGGCAACGAAGAGTATGGGATTCCTGAACTTAAAGAGTTCCCTGAGAATTTCCGCAACGTAAAGGGTGCTCTCCTCGTTTAGGAAGGAAATCATAACGTCTATCTCGTTTAGGTCAAAGTCTTTCCAGAGCTCTACGTCGGTGGCGCTTCCTTTTACTACCGAAATATTCTTTATTTCTTCCTCCGTCAAGAAATGTTTAAGCTTTTTCTCTTCTTTTTCTACTACTACGACGGAGGCTAAGGGAGAAACTACCTTTACGATTTCTTCTACATACCTTCCCAGTCCGAGTATTACAACTTTCATTCTTTTATCTCAACGAGTTTGTTTCTTGAGGTGTGTCCCCTTAGGATTTTTATGGAGCTTTTGGGAACTTTGAAGTGCTTTGATAGAATTTCAATGAGGCGTTCGTTGGCTTTCCCTCCCTCCGGTGGTGCGTTTACTTTGACCTCGTAAGTATCTTCACTAACTTTCTTTACTTCCTCCTTTTTTGATTTTGGCTTCACCTTAACCTGAATAATCATTCCTCGGGAATTTCCCTCCCTTTGTAGAGGATTGTATAGACTACTACGTAGCCATCCAGTCCGTGCTCCTTGGCATATGTTATTTTTACGTCTATAACCTCGTTTCCCTCCTCGTAGATTCCCTCAAGAACCTCGTTGAGTTTTTCCGTAATCTCGTGCGTCGTTCCCTCAAGGTCAACGACTAAGGCTCCCACCTTTTCCATAATGGATAATAATTTACCTTAAAATAATCATTACTATGTATTACGCACTCCTTGTGCTTTTCATAATAGTTGCGATACTGCTCATAATAGCTTCGCTCCTTCAAAAGGGAAGGGGAGACGTAGGAGCGGCGTTCGGCGGAGGAATGGGACAGTCCATATTCGGAGTTGGGGGAGTAGAGACTATTCTCACTAAGATAACCTACTGGCTTGGAGCTCTATTTCTCGTTCTTGCACTACTTCTTTCCATAATTCCGAAGGAAAAGGGAAGCGTTGTGGAAAAGCTTCAAGAGACTCCTAAGACTCAGCAGAGTGAAGGTGAAGGAACTCCTAAAAAGAACACCGAGTGAGTATAAGAGGGACGCTGAGATAATCTTGGCTCACTTCCTTGGGATTTCTCCCTCTGAGCTTCCTCTCCATTACGATGAGAAATTTAAGGAAGAGGAAAAGTTCTGGACGCTCCTGAAGGAGCGTATGAAAGGAAAGCCTACCGCTTACGTTATAGGTGAGTGGGAGTGTATGGGAAGAACCTTTAAGGTGAAAGAGGGGGTTTTAGTTCCGAGACCAGAAACGGAAATTTTGATAGAGGAAACACTGAAGCTCATTCCTGAAGACAAAGAAGTGGAGGGACTGGAGCTCGGAAGCGGAACGGGATGCATAGCTATAAACCTTCTCCTTGAAAGACCGAAACTCAAAATGGTTGCCGTTGATATAGAACCGAAAGCTGTGGAGCTCACAAAAGAAAACGCAAAGCTTCACAGGGTAGAGGATAGGCTCGAAGTTCTCCTCGGTGACCTTTTTGAGCCTGTAAAGGGAAGAAAGTTCGACTTTATAGTCTCTAATCCCCCCTACATTCCCGAACACTTCTGGGAGAAACTACCTGAGGAGGTGAGAAGGGAGGGGAAAATAGCTCTCATAGGGGGAAAGAAGGGATACGAGTTTTACGAAAGAATTGCCAAAGAAGCTCCAAAGTTCTTAAAAGAAAGAGGCTTCGTAGCCTTAGAGATAGGACACGACCAGGGAGAAATAGTTAAAAAGCTCTTTGAAAGTTTAGGATTTGAGATAGAAATTATTAAGGACTATTCGGGTTATGATAGAGTGGTAATAGCGAAGAGATGGAGCTGATAGGGTTCATCATAGGAGTATTTTTCTTTATATTCCTTGAGGGCTTTTTCGCAGGTTCGGAAATTGCATTACTTAATGCAGACCGGGGGCTCATAAGGGCGGTTTACAGAAAGAAGAAATACCGCTTTCTTAAACACTTCTTGGAAAATCCCGAGGAATATATAGCTCTCACTATGCTCGGCTACACGGTTTCTATAGTCTTGGCTTCCACTCTATACACGCTTTTCTTAATGAACCTATCTAAATATATTCCCGAGCTGAGAGGAAAGGAGGTTCTCTTTGCGGAAACGCTCGTGATATTTACGATAATACTCGGTGAGATAATTCCCAAAAGCCTCTTTCAGCACTACGCAGACAAGGTAATTGTTCCGAGCCTTATGATTCTGGACAAGCTGAGAATCTTTTTAAAGCCTTTCCTCATCCTTGCGAAGGTGATAAGCAGAGCTATCTCCTCAAGGTTCGCTCAGGAAGAAGAAAAGATCCGGAGGGAGGACATAATAGAACTCCTGAGAGATAAAAAGAGCTTCTCAGAAGAGGTAGGTTTTATAATTTCAAACATCCTCTCCTTTAAAGAGAGGAAGGTCGGAGAGGTTGTGAAGCCTCTTTACGAGGTTGTAATGATTCCCGATACGGCCACCGTAGGTCAGGCAATTGAGAAAATAAAAAAGAGTGGATACTCCCGCATTCCGGTTTACAGAGAAAGAGTTGACGATATTATCGGATACGTGAGTGCATATGATCTCATAAACAAAAAGCTGTCTGAACCGGTTAAGAACTTTGTCCGTCCCATACTCGTATTTTCGGAATACACTCCTTTACCAAAGGTATTAGAAACCTTTAAAGAAAAAAGAGAACACATAGCAGTCGTAGTGGATGAGAGGGGAGTTATCCTTGGTATCGTAACGATAGAGGATATCTTTAAGGAGATTCTCGGGGAGTTCGCCTCGGAAAACGGGGAAAAGCCGCTTATAAAGGAGGTTAGTAAAGATAAGTGGATAGTTGACGGAAAGATAGAGATTAACGAGCTTAAACGGATAATCGGAATCAATATTCCCGAAGGGCAGTATAACACCTTAGGGGGATTCATAACCTACAAGCTCGGCAGGATTCCGAAGAAGGAGGAAACTTTAGAGTTTGATTCCTTTAGATTTAAGGTTCTGGACGCCGATAGGCGTAAGGTGAAGAAGGTTTTGGTAGAGAAGAAGTGAGTTTTTAATCAGTTATGTTCCTCAGGTTTCCTATTTAGCCACAGAATTATTGCTGAACTTAAAAGAATTACAACAATTGTAAGTATCAAAGCTAAGTCTATATCAGTCATTAGGATACCTCCTATCATAGAATATAGAAAGTCCTAAAAATATTACAAAAACTAAAAGGCTTACGATAAAAAGTTTTCAGCTTGCATTTTTCTCTCGGAGTATAAAGCCAACAAAAGCTGCTACTAAATTTCCAACAGCTAAGGATTTGAGGAAATCTATAAATCTATCTAAGGTTTTCCTATACATACTAAAATTATTAAGGCTATGGGAAAAAAGGTTAAAACACGCTTCGCACCGAGTCCTACGGGATACTTGCACCTTGGAAATGCGAGAACTGCTATATTCAGTTACCTGTTTGCGAGACATAACAACGGGGGATTTATTCTTCGTATAGAAGATACCGATAAAGAACGTTCCAAGAAAGAGTATGAGGAAATGTTAATTGATGACCTGCGGTGGCTGGGATTGGATTGGGACGAGTTCTACAGACAGTCCGAGCGTTTTGATATATACAGGGAGTATGTGAATAAACTCCTTGAGAGCGGACACGCCTATCCCTGCTTCTGCACACCCGAAGAGCTTGAAAAGGAGAGGGAAGAGGCAAAGAAAAAGGAAATTCCCTACAGATATTCCGGAAAGTGTAGGGACTTAACCCCCGAAGAGGTGGAAAAACTCAAAAGGGAAGGGAAACCCTTCGCCATAAGATTCAAAGTTCCCGAAAATAGAGTTATAGCTTGGAAGGACCTCGTAAAGGGAAGCATAGCGATAAACACGGATGACTTCGGAGACTTCGTCATAGTAAGGAGTGACGGAAGCCCGACATACAACTTCGTTGTGGTGGTTGACGATGCCCTTATGGGAATCACTCACGTCATTAGGGGAGAGGACCACATCCCGAACACTCCCAAACAGATTCTCATATACGAAGCTCTCGGATTTAATATTCCGGAGTTTGCACATCTCCCGGTAATCTTGGGAGAGGACAGGAGCAAGCTCTCCAAAAGGCACGGAGCGGTCTCGGTAAGAGCTTACAGGGAAGAGGGATACATGCCGGAAGCTCTGTTTAATTACCTGTGCCTTCTCGGATGGTCACCGCCCGAAGAAGGAAAGGAGATATTCTCTAAAGAAGAGCTTATAAAGATATTTGACCTAAAAGACGTAAACGACTCCCCCGCGGTATTTAACAAAGACAAGCTAAAGTGGATGAACGGAGTCTATATAAGGGAAGTTCTGCCTTTAGAGGTTCTCGTAGAAAGAGCTATTCCCTTTTTGGAAAGGGCGGGATACGACGTTAGCGACAAAGAGTATGTTAAGAAGGTTCTCTCCTACACGAGGGACAGTTTTGAGACCCTCAGCGAGATGGTAGAAAGACTGAGACCCTTCTTCGTTGACGATGTAGAGATAGACGATGAGTATTGGAGCTTCTTAGAGGATATGAAGGCTTATGACACCTTATCCCTCTTCCTTGAAAAGATCAGGGAAAAGAAACCTGAAACACCCGAAGAGGTTAAGAAGCTCGTGAAAGAAATTCAAAAAACTCTTAAAGTAAAGCCACCGCAAGTATGGAAACCTCTAAGGATAGCCTTAACGGGAGAGCTTGAAGGAGTGGGAATAGACATTCTCATAGCGGTTCTACCCCTTGAGAAAATTGAGAGGAGGATAGAGAAAGTTCTTAAGAGATTGTCGTGAGGGCTCTGCTTTTTCTTTTTTTCTTTATTCTGCTTTCTTGCACTCAAAGGGCTGTTTGGGAAGATAGTATTCCATGGGAAAGGGACTACAAAGTAGCGCTGAATAAAGCTCGGGAAGAAGGCAAGCCCGTATTTATTTACTTCTCCGCCCGCTGGTGCAGCTGGTGTAGAGAGTATGAAAAAATCCTGAGCCAAGAAAAAATTTCTGAATATATAAGTAGGAACTTTGTTCCTCTGCTACTTTTTGTAGAGGAAGAAAGAAAACTCTTCAGGGAGTTCGGTGGCAGAGGAACTCCCTTCACGGTGGTTCTAAATCCGAGAAAGCAGCTCGTTTTAAGGTTCCACGGCATACTTCGGGAGGAGGAGCTTCTCGGTCTGCTATCCGCACCCGGAATAACTCCCACTCTATTGGAGGGAGAACGCTACAAGATAGAGAACTTTAAAAAAGCTTACCAATTTCTCTTAAATTACTTTTTAGAGGACCTTCAAGAGAGATACGACCCCTTACTTGGAGGATTCACCGCACCGGGAAGGGCAGGCTATCCCTTCAAGTGGCCCACACCTCTCACATACCGGTTTCTACTTTCCAGAAACCTTCTCGTAAAGGAGGTTCTATACTCTATAGATAAAGATATAGAGTATCTATACGACCCTGTTGATGGGGGATTTTTCAACTTCTACGACAGAACACGGGCTTACACCCAGTATTTTGAAACTTCAAAGAGTCTTAAGATTAACGCGGGAATGATTCTCGCCCTCACAAAAGCTTACGAAAAAACCCGTAAAGAGCAATACCTTTCCTTAGCCTTGGACACCTACACCTATTTGATGAGATTCCTATACCACCCCGGTAGCGGTTGCTTCCTGAACGCACAGGTATCCTCCCCCGAGTATTACAACCTACCGCCTGAGGAAAGAAAGAAGAAAGAACCGCCCCCTCCTGATAGATATATCGTTGTAGAAGACAATGCGCTCCTGATTTTTGCTCTCAGGGAGCTTTATAAGTTTCATAAAAATGAAGAAATTCTGGATACCGCTTCGCAGTGTTTGGAATTTCTTACAAAAGAACTTTTTAATGGAGAAAAGCTCTTTGGTTTCTACGACATAAAAGAAAATAGGAAAGGTCTTCCCAATTACGATAGGGACATAGCCTATTTGTTCTTTACATTGAGTCTATATCCCCAATACAGAGATTCAGCCCTCAAGATAGTTTCTCTAAAAGAGGAGTATAAAGACATACTTGCAGCATCTCTCGTAGTTACCGGCTACTCAAATTTAGGGGAAAGGAGGGCGGAACTACTTCAAGGCAAAGCTGTTCCCCTCAATTATCCCAATCCCGATGAAATGACCTTCCTTCTCCGAGCTTTGGAAATTCTTTTAGGAGAGCAAGATGATAAAGCTTCGCTTTCTTAAAAGGTTTCCGAATATAGTTATAAAGGGAGAGTTTGAGTTCACAAAGGGATTTAATGTTATTTTAGGACCCTCCGGTTGCGGAAAGACAACAACACTAAGAGTAATGTGTGGTCTTTTAAAGCCGGATGAGGGCTACATGGTCTGTTGCGAAGAGCTGTTTATGGATACGGATAAAGGCGTATTCCTCCCCCCTCAAAAGAGGAACATAGGCGTCGTATTTCAAGAGCACAATCTCTTCCCTCACATGAGTGTAAAAGAAAACATTGAGTTCGCAGTCAAGAAGGCTAAAGAGCCTCTATTCTCTGCTGAGGAGTTGCTTGAGAAGTTCAGACTAATAGAGCTGAAGGACAAGTATCCGCACCAGCTTTCGGGGGGGCAGAGGCAACGTGTAGCGATTTTAAGGGCTTTAGCTTACAATCCCAGAGCAATTCTGATGGACGAACCTTTCTCTTCTTTAGATTTTCACACCAAGCTGAGCGTTATGGATTTCGTAAAGGAGGTAAACTTTGAGAGACCTGTTGTCATAATAACCCACGACCCCTTTGAGGCTCTTTATTTGGGGGAAAGATTTTTTCTTATGGAAAACGGCAAGAAGATTGCCGAAGGTGGAAAGGAAGTTGTAAAGGAATATGTAGATTTAAAGAAGATTTCAAAGACTCTTTTGCTTTAGAGCTTATAGTAAATAAACCTTCCGCAGGAGGGGCACTGTTCTATGGATTCCTCTTTTAAGATTTTTGTCAGCAGGACATTCGGTATCTTTATTCCGCATCCCGAACAGGCTTCTTCCTCTATAGGAACAACTACGAAGCCCTCGTAGTGCTCCTTACTGCTTTCATACAATCTCAGTAGATGCTCGGGCATTTCTTTTTTAGCCTCTTCCCTCTTTTTCGTATACTCGTGGAGTTTTTCGTGGGAGAGCTTCTCTTCCAGCGCTAAATCCTTCAGCTCTTCCTCAAGATACTTAATCTCCTTTTCAAGTTTGGGAACTTTTTCTTCTATTTCCTTAGCGAGCTTTTCAATTTCCTTTTCAATCTCGTCAAGTTCGTAGGATTTCTTCAAAATGGTGTCTTCCAACTTAGCTTTTTCACGAAGGAGAGCTTTATACTCTACATCCCTCGTAACCTTCATAAGTTTTTCCTCTGTCTTCTGGAGTTTTTCCTCCGCTTCCTTTATCTCCTCAGAGAGCTGTTTCTTTAAATTCTCAAGCTCTTCCTTCCTCTTTAATAGGAGCTCCTTTTCTTTGCGTAGGGCTTCAAGTTCCTCTTCAAGTTTTTTTGCCTCTTCCTTTATGGTTTCAATACGCTTGTTTA
>WFPV01000092.1 GCA_015487405.1 Aquifex sp.
ACCGCGTAAGGGACAGGACATAAGAATGAAACTTCCCTTAACTTTGGAAGAAGCGGGACTCGGATGTGAAAAGACAATAACCTACGATAGATGGATGGATTGTCCCGACTGTGAAGGAAAAGGTGTGAGGGGAGAGGCTGAAACCGTTATATGTCACGCCTGCAACGGTGAAGGAAGGAGGGTGAGCGGTATATTCTCCTTTCCGAGACCTTGTTCCGTGTGTAAAGGAAAGGGCTTTATCATTAAGAATCCCTGTCCCACGTGTTACGGCAGGGGAAGGGTATCGGTTAAACACACCATAAAGATAAACATTCCTCCGGGAACGGAGGAAGGGGAAGTTCTAAAGGTTCCCGAGAAAGGACACCACGGCTTTTTTGGAGGAAAGGCGGGAGACCTGTATCTGAAGGTTGTTCTCAAAGACCATCCTGTATTTAAGAAGGTCGGAAAGGACCTCCACATGGAGAAAGTTATCAGCTATCCTATAGCGGTTCTGGGAGGAACGGTAAAGATTCTGACCTTGGAAGGGAAGGAGGAAGAAATCTTTATCCAGCCCGGAACGGAGTGCGGCTCTACCAAAACGGTGCCCGGAAAGGGCTATCCCTTCAACGGTGGAAGGGGAGACCTAATAGTTCACATACGCATAGGCGTTCCCAAGAATCCTTCCAAAAAGGAGAAAAAACTTATAGAAAAACTCGCCGAAGCTATGGGAGAAGAAGGTGTTTACAAAGAGGAAGGATTCATAGACAAGCTTACGGGACTGCTCAAGAAGAAGAGCTCTTAACTTCCTTACCAAAGGTATCTAAAATCCATTCCTTTATCTCATCCCTTACTTTTCTAAAGAAGTTGAGCTTTTCCTCTTCACTCCCTTTGTAACTTGAGGGGTCGGGAAAACTTTTATGCATTACAACCTTTCCGGGAAAGAAGGGACACTCCTCCTTTGCACTGTCGCATACCGTTATGACGTAATCAAACTCCCAACACTTGAATTCTTCAACACTCTTTGAACGGAGGGCAGAAGTGTTTATTCCGAGCTCCTCTAAGACCTTTACGGTATAAGGGTTTACCTTTCCGGGTTTTGTGCCGGCACTGTGGGCTTCGTAGTAATCCCCGAGGTAGTGGCGAAGTAACACCTCTGCCATCTGGGAGCGGGCGGAGTTATGGGTGCAGAGGAATAGAACCTTTTTCTTCATACTTTCAGGCTTTCTGTTAAGAACTTCCTTTCTATAACAGGATAATCGTTCTTTACACCTTTAGAGAGCAAGAACTGGAATACGTAGTTTGAGCCTATCAAGAAAGATACCGCTGACGCGGTGAGGTAGAGCTCCCACATCCTGACGAATTTGTCTCCATACATCGCTCTTACTTTATCAACGTGTTTTAAGAACCTTTCCTTCCACTTCTTGAGGGTCCAGTAGTAGTGCATTCTCCAGTTGTCAAGGTCTATAAGTGTAAAGTCTAATTCTTTCATTCCTTCAAGAACCTCGGATATAGAAGGCAGGTATCCACCCGGGAAGATATACCTCCTTATCCACCTGCTCTGGGTGTCGGGGTGGAGCTTCCCTATGGTGTGAAGTAAGAAAAGTCCTCCTTTTTCAAGCACGGAGTAAACACTCTTAAAGAACTTTTTATAGTTTTCCTTACCTACGTGCTCAAACATTCCTACGGAAACGACCTTCGTAAACTTTCTTCCGAGCTTAGGAAGCTCCTCGTAGTGCATCAAGTAAACTTCCACTTGCCCCTCAAGACCTCTCCTCTTAATCTCTTCCTTGACGTGTCTATACTGGTTCTCAGAAAGGGTTATACCCACCGTTTTCAAACCGAAACGCTTCGTACTTTCCAAGATAATTGAGCCCCATCCGCAACCGATATCTAAGAGTATGTCCTTCTCGTTAAGTTGGAGCTTTTCGTAAATAATTTCCCTCTTTTTCTGCTGAGCTTCTTCTATACTCTTATCGGGACTCTCAAAGAAGGCACAGGAGTAGGTCATACTCTCGTCCAGCCACAGCCTGTAGAACTCATCCCCAAGGTCGTAGTGATACTGAACGTTCTTTTTGTCTACCTGCGTCTTAAACAGGGGGAAGAACTTTATAATCTTGAAGAGCTTTTCCCCTTCGCTTTTCGTATCCCTGAATAAGAGCATTCCCCTTTTCACTACCTCTTCCAAATCTCCTTCCACTTCTATTTCCCCGTTCATGTAGCCTTCCCCGAAACCCATCTCCGGGTCCTTGAGAAGGTAATCAAGTGCTTCCCAGGTTTTGAACCTGATTAGGTGCCCTACAGGTTCTTGAGGAATTCTTTTTCCATTTGGAAGCTCAACGCCTATTTTTTCTTGCGCTCCCTCGTTTAGCTTGGAGACAATTCTCTCTATTATTACCTCTTTAACCATAGGAAAAACCTCCCTCACTTTCAAAATTTATGATTTTTATAGAAAACTTGCGGACTAAAACCTCGTATCTAAAGTGCGTACACAGAAACCCACCTGTATAAGCAGTTTTAAAATTTTCCTTAAGAGGTAGCCCTAATGCCAAAACCTCTAAAATGTTTCTCAAGAGCCCTAACCGGTATTCCTGCAGAATACCAAATCGCTTTAGGATATCTCA
>WFPV01000093.1 GCA_015487405.1 Aquifex sp.
CCCCTGTCCCTTGCGAGCTTTGCACACCTTACGGCGTCTATCATTGAACCTGCACTGTTGGGAGAGTCCTCAACGTCAAGCTTGAGTTCTATATACATGGGAACGTCTCCGAAGAGTCTTCCTTCCATCCTGATGTAAGCAATCTTTCTGTCGTTGAGCCAGGGAACCCAGTCGGAGGGTCCTATGTGAACGTTCTCCCATCCGAGGTCGTAGGGAAGTAGTGAGGTTACAGCTTCGGTTTTAGAAATCTTCTTGGTCTTTAGTCTTTCTCTTGCGAGCATGTTGAGGAAGTCAGTGTTTCCTCCGAAGTTGAGCTGGTAGGTTCTGTCAAGCTTAACTCCCCTGTCAACGAAGAGCTGGGTGAGGGTTCTGTGGACTATGGTAGCTCCCACCTGAGACTTTATGTCGTCTCCCACTACGGGAATTCCCGCTTCTTCAAACTTCTTAGCCCATTCGGGGTCGGATACTATGAAGGTGGGCATAGCGTTGATGAAGGATACTCCCGCTCTGAGGCAAGCTTCCGCGTAGAATCTTGCCGCTTGTTCCGCTCCTACGGGGACGTAGTTTATAAGAACGTCCACCTGGGTTTCCTTCAGAACAGCGACAACGTCTTCAAGTTCGTCTTCCTTTTCATCTGCAAGGACGAAGCTCTTTTCGGGAGGATACTCCTTCATGTGGGGAGCGAATCCGTCAAGAACCTTTCCCATTCTTACCTTTACGCCCATGTGGGGAACGTCGGGCTCAAAAACTGCCGTGCAGTTTGGCGGTGCAAATATAGCTTCAGAAACGTCCTTTCCTACCTTCCTTGCGTCAATGTCCCAAGCCGCTACGATTTCAATATCCCAGGGCTTATAGCCTCCAATGTCTTCGTGCATAAGTCCACTTACGTCAACGGTTCCTTTCTTCTTGTAATAGTAGATACCCTGTATTAGGGAGCTCGCACAGTTTCCTACGCCCGCTATAGCTACTCTAATCTTCTTTTCTGCCATTCTTCCACCTCCTTTAGGGTTTTCTAATAACGCTTTCACAATTCTTTATTCTTGTTTTATAAAATTATATATCTCGGAGAACTCAGATGCAACCGCAGGGCACGGAGCTTACTTCATTGTTAAAATTAAGCGAAAGGAGGTGAAGAGATGTTACCGAGAGATTTAATAGATTTGATGAGAGATTTAAACGTATTTCCCGTTGTGGTGGCTACCGCTGACAAGGAGGGCAACGTCCACATAACCTTCATAACCTGGGTTTATCCCATAGATGAGAGGAAGTTAAGGATAGCGGTAAGCTCAAACGCTAAGACTTCCCAAAACATCAGGGAAACGGGAAGGGTGGCTATACAGATTTTCGCCCCCGACAAGGCTCTCAGCGTATACGGAAACGCTAAGGAGATAAAGGAAAAGATAGAGGAGGTTCCTTTTCCGGTTTCAGTGTTTGAGGTGGATATTGACACCGTGGATAACGCTCTATTTCCAGGGGCAACTATAACGGGAATTATTCCCTTCGCACACACGGGCAACGTCCTAAAGATGACGGAGCTGGACTCAAAGGTTCTAAAGGCGTTTAAGGAATAGATTTAATCTTTAGTGCTCTTAAAGGTTGTTATACCTAATGGTCAGACGAGGCTCTTAGAGTGGGACGGGGTTCCGGAGAATCCCCTCGGGTTCAGGGTTCTCTTTAGAACAAAGAGTTCGGGACTTACGGGAATAGTCGTAGGCTACGGGGAGGGCGAGCCGAGTGGTAAGGTTCACTCTTTTCCCGATAAGCTTCCCCTCATCCTTCCCTATCACATTGAGGTAGCAAAGGAGTTATCCCTTCACTACCTTGAGCCCTACGGAAAGATTATCTGGGACTTTATTCCCTCCCTCTTTGATTGGTATGAGGAGGAGGTTGTTACTCCGGTTTTGGGCAAGCCTGTGGGCTTGGATAAAAGGAGTAAGGAGGTCTGGAAATACGTCCGCCAAAAAGGGGAAGTCTCCTACGAAAGGCTAAAGGAGAAGTTCGGAACGGAGCTCGTCAGACTGCTCCTTGAACACAAGATTCTTAAGAAGGAAAAAAAATGGGTCTATCCCGAGGTGGATGAGGAAATTTATCAGCTCGCAATTCCTTACCGAGAGGCTCTCAGAAGGGCAAGAACAAAAAAGCAGAAGGAACTCGTTGAGTTTTTAGAAGGAAAACGTTTCGCAACGAAGGAGGAGCTAAAGGAAGCAGGTTTTAATTTAAGAACCATAAAGAACCTTCTTTCTTCGGGAATTTTAAAGCTTTACAGGGATTATCCGAGGGCTCTGAGGAGCGTTCCTCTCTCTCAAGAGAAAGCCTTTAAGCCCCAAAAGGGAAGTTTTATTTTTTCTGTTCCTTATACCGCCGCTATACGGCGGTCCTTGAATCTAATTCAAAAAAATCTCTCTGAAGGGAAGAGTACGCTCCTGCTTTTTACCGAGAGGGAGGAGCTCTTTGAAGTTGCGGAGGAGCTATACACCTATTTCGGGGACAGGGTTGTGGAGATAAGTTCGCGTATTTCCCCTAAGAAGCTTTACGAGAACTGGTTCAGGGCTCAAGAGGGTGGTGTAGTTGTTGTAGGTAGCTTTAAGGCTGCCTTTTCACCGGTGAAAAATCCCGAAAGTATTATTCTCTTTAACGAGCTCGGGAACACGAAGTTTGTAAAGAACGGCGTTGACCTGAGGAGGGTCTCCTACCTGCTTTCCAAGAAGACGGGAGCTTCTTTAGAGTTTCTGACTCCCTTCTACACGTTGGAGAGCTATTACGGTGTAAAGAGGGGGATTTTTAGTCTTGAAGAGGAGAGCTTTGAGGCGGATGTAGAGGTCTTTAAAAGAAAAGGGGAAGTTTTAACCGAAGAGCTTTATAAAGCTATCAAGGAAAGGGAAGGTGAGAGCTTCCTTTTTTTGGTTAATAAGACGGGATACAGCTACCTCTTTTGTCCGAGGTGCGATGAGGTAGTTGAGTGTCCCGAGTGCGGAACTTTCTTGACCTACTCTAAAGAGAAGGGAAAGGTCTTCTGCACGAAAAGGGCTTCCCACTACAACTCCGATGAGAAAATCTGTCCACGGTGCGAGGGTGAGGCTCAGGAGCTTGGATTTGGGATTGAGAAGGCAAGGGAGGTGGTTGAAAACCTCTTCGGAAGAAAAGAAAACTGGGAGTTTGACACATCCCCCGATTGGAAGAGGAGTTTTGATAACGTGGTAGTCCTGAACGCGGACAACATTCTCTCCGTTCCCAGCTACAAATCCCACGAGAGGTTTTTAGAGTTTGTAGCTCACGCTCTCAGGTGTGCAAGGAAGGGATTCTACCTCCAGACAGGCGTGTTGGACGAAAGGGAAGTAAAGCTTATAAAGGAAAAGAACTTCAGGGAACTCTACGAAGAGGAGCTCATCAGAAGGAAAGAGGAGGAACTCCCTCCCTTCGTTCGGCTCGTTCTGGTGGAAAGTCCGGAGGAGATTGACGAGTTATTAAGGACTGAAGTTTCCGAAGATTTTGGAAAGGTTTACAACTCCAAAGACAGAGTCTGGCAATACTTACTTAAAATAAGGAGCAGGGAGGTGCTGAGGAAACTCTGGGAGCTGAAAAGGGAAAAGAATTTGAGAATTGTTTTAGATTGGAAATGATTTTAAATTAATAAGAGGAGGTGGAAGATGGATTTTCTACAGAGGGAACAGGCACCTTTAACCGCGGAGGAGTGGGAGCAGATAGACAGGGCGGTAATGGAAACCGCTAAGAACGCCTTAATCGGAAGAAGGTTCATCCCTGTAGTGGGACCTATAGGGGCGGGACATCAGGTAATATCTTACGACGTCCTTTACGGAGTTGAGCCCGGTGTTTGTGAGATTAGACCGGGACAGGAGTATGAGGTCTGCGAGCCCATAAGGACAGGGA
>WFPV01000094.1 GCA_015487405.1 Aquifex sp.
GTAAAAGCTTTTCATCCTATGCTTTATGTGTCTAAAAAACCTCTCTACAACATTTCTACCGATACTTCTTAGAAACTTAGCGAGTGAATACCACCACAGCCTTACTGCCTCAGGACTAACTTCTATTCCCATCAACTGTTTCAGTATTTGAGCGACTTTTCTAAAGGACAAACCGTTAAAATACAAAACTACAGCTATTGCTTTTATTTTCGCTGGTATTCTTTCTCTCTTTTCAATCTTTTTAAAGCATTCCTCTATCTTTCCAACCAGCCCATATCTCTATTTTCCCTCCTCCCTATCTTGGCATTCTCCCTTTAAATTTAGCCATTCCTCTCTATAATGGTTTCTGAAATGCTTTTATACCTTCTTTTGGCTCTTTATTTTTTCGTTTTCGGAAACTGGGTCTTAAGCTTCACCTCCCTTGATGAAGGGAGGAATATGGACGCGGTAAAAAATATGCTTGAAACGGAAAACTACCTTGTTCCCTTCTACAACTGCCATGAGAGGTTTGAAAAGCCACCTCTCCTTTACTGGCTCGTTATCCTAAGCTCAAAGCTCTTCGGGCTGAACGAGTTTTCTGCAAGGCTCGTTCCCGGACTTTCTGCTATCGGCGTTTCCTTCCTAACTTACAAAGCTGCCAAGGAGTTTTTTGATAAAAATGTGGCTTTAAAAGCCTTCATCGTCAGTCTTCTTCTCATTCACTACTGGATTGAATCACGAGCCGTAGTTCCCGAGATGACACTCACCTTCTTTATGTTTTTAGGATTTTATCTTTTCTTAAAAGATAGATTCGTTTTAGGATGGGTCGCTCTGAGTTTGGCTTTTTTAACTAAGGGACCTATCGGTGTTTTTTTACCTGTGGTAGCTTACATAATCTTTAAACGGAATCTTAAGTTTTTGAACCTGAAAGGTATCTTTATTTTTCTGCTGCTCGGAGGTAGCTGGTATTACCTTATGCTCTTTAAATACGGATACGAGTATTTCTACAAGTTCTTTATATACGAGAACGTTATGAGATTTACGGGCGGTAGGCACGTCCATCCCTATCCCTTCTGGTATTACATTCCCGTGATTTTGGTCTCTACGTTCTTCTTCATTCCTAAGTATAAGGACTTTTTTAAATTAGACCGCAGGTTTTTACCTTTCTTAGGGTGGGCTGCCTTTGTGGTGCTGTTCTTTTCGCTTTCCCACAACAAACTTCATCACTACATTCTCTTTGCCTATCCCCCTATAGCGATAATCTTTGGTTATCTTGTGGATTTTAAGTATCTAAAGAGAGTTCTGTTAATAGGCGGTGTGGTGCTTGCTGTTCTTACTGCTCTTTTATTTGCATTTGAAAAGAACCGATTCGTCCCGAAGGCTTCTCCTATAGTGAAGGACTTTAAGAGCAAGGTTTACTTTTTCAGAGCAGAAAACTCCGCCGTGGTTTATTACTCCGACAGGTGCATACCTTTTACGGATACTCCAAATATTAAAGGTCTCGTGATTACGAAGGAAAAGTATAGAAATCTTTTTGAAAGTTGCGAGCTCCTCGTAAGGGGAAGGGAGTTTGAAGGCGAGTATGTTCTTTTACACTGTAAGTAATAAAATCTAAACCTATGGAATATCCCAAAAACTTAGGACTCTGTACGGACCTATACGAACTTACTATGGCTCAGAGTTACCTGTATGAGGGTAAAACAGGGACTGCAGTGTTCTCTCTTTTTGTTAGGAAGCTACCTGAAAAGAGGAACTTCCTCGTTTCCGCAGGGCTGGAGACACTCATAAAGAGGCTTGAGAGCTTCAAATTTTCCGATGAAGAGCTCAAATACTTAAGGTCCCTCGGAAAGTTTAAAGACGACTTTTTAAATTATTTAAAAGATTTTGAGTTTAGGGGAAACCTTTACGCCATTCCCGAAGGGAGAATTTACTTCCAAAACGAGCCGGTGGTTCAAATAGAGGCCTCCCTCCCGGAAGCTCAAATATTGGAGACACTCGTAATAAACACCATTCAGTTTGAGAGCATGATAGCGAGTAAGGCTGTAAGGAGTTACCTCGTTGCAAAAGGAAGGAGACTTGTGGACTTTGGTTTCAGGAGAGCTCACGGGCTTGAAGCAGGTATCTTGGCAGCGAGGGCTTCTTACTTGGCGGGCTTTGGCGGAACTTCCAACGTGGAGGCAGGAAGGCAGTTCGGGATACCGGTTGTGGGAACGATGGCACACTCCTACGTGATGATATTTGAGGATGAAGAGGAAGCCTTTAGAGCTTTTGCAAAGCTTTATCCCGATAACACTATATTCCTTATAGACACCTACGACACTGTTGAGGCGGCGAAGAAGGTTGTAAAGCTGGCAAAGGAAGGCATTCCCGCGGTAGGAGTCCGTATAGACAGCGGGGACATAGTGAAGCTCTCAAAGGAGGTAAGGAGAATATTAGATGAAGCGGGATTGAAAGAAGTAAAGATTATCGTGAGCGGAGGAGTGGATGAATACAAGATTAAAAGGTGGCTTGATGAGGGAGCACCTATAGACGCCTTCGGCGTAGGAACGAAGTTCATAACCTCTGCGGACGCTCCTTACTTTGACATAGCCTACAAGCTTGTTGAATACGAGGGAAAGCCAAAATACAAACTCAGTCCCGGAAAGAAAACCTTTCCTTACAAGAGGCAGGTATACAGGTATTACGAAAATGGGAAGTTTTCCTACGACGAAGTCGTAAGGTATGAAAAGGAAAAAGAGGGAGAAAAGCTCGTTGAAAAAGTATTAGAGAACGGCAGACTACTTAAAGAGCTCCCGAGTCTTAAAGAAATAAAAGAAGTTTTGATGGAAGAACTCCGGAAACTTCCTGAGGAGCTAAAGGATATAGAAAAACACGCGGAATATAAGGTAATCGTTGAAGAGTCTTACGGTTAAAATCTTTCTATTATGAACATGATAAGACTCCAACTAATCTACCCTGAGGAGAAAGTGAAGGAGCCCGTTCTATGTATGGTATGCAAGAACTTTGACGTTGTTGTGAACATAAGAACCGCCAAGGTCTCCCAAGATACCGGAATAATAACCGTAGAAATTGACGGAGAAGAGGAAGAAATAGAGAGAGCCATAAAGTTCATTGAAGAGCAGGGAGTAACTGTTCAACCTATAGAGGGACAAATCTTTACCGAATGAAAAAACTCCTCTTAACGTTCCTTCCCCTTACCTTCCTTTACTTTTACAACCTCGGACTAAACGACGTATGGATTTACAACGAGTCCTTCTACGCGGACGGCGCAAAGAATATGATAAAGACGGGAGATTACATAACTCCCGTCTACAACGGGGAGGTAAGACTAAACAAACCCCCTTTAACCTACTGGCTTGGAGTTTTAGGATTCAAGCTTTTTGGAATAAACGAGTTCGGACTCAGATTCTTTATCGCACTTCTCGGAATCCTTACGGGATTCCTGACCTACCTCCTTGCAAAAAGGCTACTCAAAGATGAAGACACAGCACTTCTTTCCGCCGTAATATTGAACCTCTCTTTCATCTTCGTGGCAAACGCAAGGTATACCTCACCGGAGGTCCCCTTGACCTTCTTCACAACCCTCTCACTGGTTTTATGGTTCTTCTACTACGAAAGTAAAAAGCTAACTTACTTTTCCTTAGCACTTATTGCATCGGTTTTTGGCGTTCTCACGAAGGGACCCGTGGGTTTTCTGATGCCCGCGGGGATAATCTTTATATATCTCCTCCTTCATAATCCGAAGGAGCTTTTCAAACTCAGGTATTACATTGGAACGCTTTTTGTCATCCTCTCAAGCGGATGGTGGTTTTTATACCAGTACTTTACCCACAAGGAAGAGTTTTTAAAAGTATTTATTAAAGAAAACATAAAGAGAATTTACGGACTCCAGCAGGACCCCGTATATCAATACCTCCTTGATGTAAACGTCTCCTTTTTGCCTTACTCTTTCCTAATATTCCCCGCTGTTGTATTTGCGTTCAAGAAGAAAGAGCTTCGTTTTCCCTTAGTGTGGCTTTTTGTAGTCCTTATAACCTTTTCTCTCATAAAGATGAAGATTCCCGTTTATATCATGCCCGCCTATCCCGCCATGGCTATCCTCGTCGCTTCCTTTTTACGAGATTCTGCCCTTCGCAAGTTCAAGGATATTTCTTTAATCTTCTTAGGATTTTTATTACTTACCGCTACCGCGGTGGCAGGATTTTTTTATAAATTCAGTTTTCTTTTATTCCCTCTCCTGCTTTTGGGACTGGTTCCAATCTTCCTAAGAAGACCCGTTTACTTCCCTGCTTTTGCAGGCTTTGCCTTCCTATTCTACCTTTCGGCAGTAATCCTTCCCTTTGTTGAAAGGTATCGTCCTTACGACGAGATAGGAAGGTTCATAAAGTCTTTAGACCCGGAGGGTAAGCTAAGGACCTATGAAGTAGGACACTTCCACCACAACCTCCCCTTTTATGCAGATAGAGTAATTATCAGAAATAAAAAGCCTTCAGAAATTAAACCCCCAGCTATAGTTCTCTTTAAAGAACAAAGTATGAATTGTAAACCTATAAGGGAGTGGAAACTTTACATATCTTCCGAATCTCGCTTCTTTAAGTTTCTTATGGATATAAATAGAGGGAAAAGGTTTGCAAACTTCGGCCTATGCAAGGTAGTTCACGAATGAGATGAGAGGAAAATAAGAAAATATGAGATGTCCGGAGTGTGGAAGCGAAAAAATAGTAAAGGACGGAAAACAACGTGGAAAGCAAACTTACTTATGTAAAGTATGCCAAAGAAGATTTACTCCAGGTGCAACAA
>WFPV01000095.1 GCA_015487405.1 Aquifex sp.
AGTGGGGAGATGGTGATAGCGATAGGTGGAAATTACGGAACGCTGTCCGAGATAGCCTACGCTTTGATACTTGAAAAGTATGTGGTCGGTTACAAAACCCACCAGGTTGCCGGTGTTGAGCACGTTGATAGTCCGGAGGAGATAATTGAGAAGGTTGATAAATTCTTCTTCTGGGAGGGCGTGTGAATGAAGGTATTTATAACGGGCTCTACCGGTTTTGTAGGTAGGTATATTGTAAGGGAGTTACTTTCAAAGGGGTACGAAGTCCACGCCGGAGTGAGAAACCTATCGAATCTTTACTCCCTGTTTGGTGAACAAGTAAGAGGCTACAGGGTTAACTTTGAGGATAAAGAAGATGTAAAAAGAGTTTTATCCGAAGTAAAGCCAGACTTTGTAATCCACCTTATCGGGATACTTTACGAGAATAAGAAAAAGGGGGAAACTTTCATTAAAGTTCACTATCTCTTTTCAAAAAAGCTCATTGAGGTATCAAAAGAGGTAGGTGTTAAGAAATTTCTCTTCATGAGTGCACTCGGAACCCACGACAAAGCCCCGTCCCTGTATCACCAAACCAAACGCTGGGCTGAGAAGGAACTAATAGCCTCAGGTCTCAATTACACGATTTTCAGACCCTCCATGATTCTGGGGCCTGAGCAGAGGCTCTTTTACGATATGTATAAGGTAACGTCTCTAATCCCTGTTCTCGTGCTCCCCGACGGTGGCAAGTACCCCTTCCAGCCTGTTGACGTTAGAGACATTGCTTGTGCTTACGTAAGGGCTTTAGAAGATTCTTCAACAGACAGAAAGATTTACGAAATGTGTGGAACAAAGGTGGTTAGTTTAAGAGATTTATTAAAAATAATCTTCAAACATTGGAACAGACACGTAGCGATAATTCCCGCACCAAAGAAGGTGATGTATTACCTTGCAAAAGTTCTGGAAAAGGTAATGACTCAACCTCCTTTCACTTCAGACCAAATTCTTATGATGTGGAAGCCAAACGTATGCGGTGAGATTAAGGATGAAGCTATCTCAGACGGTGTGAGGGAAATATGTAAAAGGGACCCAATACCCTTTGAAGATAGCATTAAATGGAGCTTAGAAAACTTTAAGCCTTAAGTAAGAAAGCTTTATAAATCCTTTGTTAAGTTTGGAACAGTTGGTTATAATAATTAATAGAAAAAAATTCTCACTTAGGAGGTAGAGACATGAGAAAGGGATTGTTAATTGGAGCAGTTTTCGCAGTAGCGGGGCTGTCCTTCGCAGGAGGAAAGATTGACGACAAGAAGCTCCTTGAGATGGCAAAACAATACTTCAAACCCCTTCCTAAGGTGGCGGAAAATCCCAATAATCCCGTAACTCCTGAGAAAGTGAAACTCGGAAAGATGCTCTACTACGACCCCAGACTTTCTAAGAGCGGACTAATCAGTTGTAATACATGTCACAACCTCGCAAGGTATGGGGTTGATAACCTCCCAACTTCTATAGGACATAGGTGGGCTATAGGACCCAGAAACGCTCCCACCGTTTACAACGCCGCTATACACATAGCTCAGTTCTGGGACGGAAGGGCTAAGGATGTAGAGGAGCAGGCTCTCGGACCAATAGTCAACCCTATAGAGATGGCAAACACTAAGGAAAATGCGGTAAAGACTCTCAAGTCTATCCCTGAATACGTAGAGCTCTTTAAGAAGGCGTTCCCCAACGAAAAGGACCCCGTTAAGTATGAAAACATAGGAAAGGCTATCGGAGCTTTTGAAAGAACCCTCATGACTCCTTCTAGATTTGACGAGTTCTTAAAAGGAAACACCAAAGCTTTAACCGAGCAAGAAAAGAGAGGACTAAAGACCTTCATAGAGGTGGGATGTGCGTCATGCCACAACGGAGCTGGTGTTGGTGGACACATGTACGCTAAGTTTGGAGAGATTGAAGAATATTGGAAAGTAACCTACCCTTATGTTCTTGTAGGAAAACCCGCCATAAAGGTTGACTTTGGAAGATTCGGAGTAACCAAGAAAGAAGAAGATATGTTCGTATTTAAAGTTCCTTCCCTCAGAAATATTGAACACACCTATCCCTACTTCCACGACGGAAGTGTATGGAGCTTAGAAGACGCTGTAAGAATTATGGCTAAGACACAGCTCGGAAAAGAGCTCACGGATCAGCAAGTTAAAGATATAGTCGCATTCCTGAAGGCCCTTACCGGAGAAATTCCCAAACACGCTTTAGAAGTTCCTACATTGCCCGCATCCACGAAGGAAACTCCTAAGCCTCAGTTTTAAGTGAGATACTTTTTCACTTCCTGTTTGAGCTGGGGGTTTATCCCCAGCTTCTTTAACTCCTCATCTTTAGCCTCTATGAAGTCGTAGAGGGTTTCAAAGTTTCTGTAGATAATCTTTCTTTTTTCTTCACCGATTCCCCTAACCTTAGAAAGAATATCTTCCAAAAACTGCTTTTCTCTGAGCTTTCTGTTGTAGGTTAGGGCAAACCTGTGAGCCTCGTCCCTTATTAAGCCAAAAACTCTGTAAAGGGTGGGATTCTCCTTAAGGGGTATCTCTTTACCGTCCTCCGTGTAAAGAATTTCTTCCTCCTTAGCCAAACTCATCACTTTTAGGTCAAGTCCTAAAAGTTTTTTTACTCGTATTCCTACGTTCAGTTGCCCCTTTCCGCCGTCTATGAGCCAGATGTCCGGCTTTTCCACTTCTCCCTTGAGTATTCGTTTCCCCCTTCGGGTTAAAACCTCTTCAAGGGCGGCGTAGTCATCCATCTGGGAAATAGTTTTTATCCTATACCTTCGGTAGTCCTTTTTACTCATTCTTCCCTCTTTCCAGACGACGCAGGAGCCTACTATCGCTTCTCCGAAAAAGTGAGAGATATCAAATCCCTCAATAATCTTAGGTAGCGGTAGGTTCAGCTTCTTTTTAAAGTCCTTTTCAAGTAGCTTTGGGGATATTCCTTCGTTTACGTTCTCTTTTACGAGCTCCTCCAGCTCTTTCGGGATCTCTCTTAAGAACTCTACAGTATGTTTAGCTCTCCGCTTTATCCACTCTTGTGTTTCTTCTGATAGCTCAAAGTTGAGGATGATGACCTTCGGTATGTAGTTTGAGTAGTAGTATCCTAAGAGGAACTCCTCTACTTCTTCTTCGCTTTCAAAGTCGTAAATTTCCTTATTCACGAGCCGATAGGCTCGTATCAAAAATAATCCCACTCTTAATCCCTCTTTGTAAAAGAGGTCTGCTTCCTTGAAGGGAAGCGAGCTCACTCCCTGTCCCTTGGCTATATTTTCAAGGGCTATTATCTGGTCTCTTATCTGAGCACACTTCTCAAAGAGAAGTTCTTTAGAGAATTCTTCTATTTTCTGGTAAAGCTTCGGTAGGATTTCGGAAACCTCTCCGGTGAGCATAGCTCTTGCGGATTGAACGGAGAGCTGGTATTCCTCCTTAGAGATATATCCACAGCAGGGTGCGGAACATAGCCCGAGGTGATAATCCATGCAAGGCTCACTCCTTTTGGGCATAGGATCACAGGTTCTTAGTTTAAAGAAGTTGTGGATAAGTTTTTTAACCTTGTAAGCTTTTCGTGTCTGGAGAAAAGGACCAAAGAGCTCTCCCTCGTGCTCCGTTCCCCTCACGACCTTCAGCGTGGGATACTCATCCTTTGTAAGGAGGAGCATCGGATATCCCGAGCCGAACTTATGAAGGACGTTATACTTTGGTTTGTGTTGCTGTATTAAATCTACCTCTAAAACGAGGGCTTCGTATTCGTTCCTCGTGATAATCCACTCTACGCTATCACTTCCGTGAACTATTGCCCTCTCTTTTGGGTCCTCCTCCGCAAGCTTCAGGTGTTGTTGTAGTCTCTTTTTCAGGTTCTTAGCCTTTCCTATAT
>WFPV01000096.1 GCA_015487405.1 Aquifex sp.
CCCTTAAAGCGGTCTGATATCTTAAAGATTTCTTTCAGATTTAGGGTGAACATGGCTATAACCTCGCAAGAAGTTTTAGTAGTATTAAATTAATTTAACTGTGGAAGCCTCAATAATCCAGTTTCAAAAGGAGTTCTTCTCAAAACCACCCGCGAAGCGGGTATTTATAATCCACGGCGATGAGCCGTATCTGATAAAAACCTTTCTAAATAAAGTAAAGGAAAAATACGGAAACAACTACACCGTTCTCTGGGGAGACGAGCTGACGGAGGAGTTTTACTCAAACCTTTCTGAGAGTAGCATATTCGGAAGCACGAAGGAAAGGGTAATCGTTATCTTTAACTTTGAGGACTTTCTAAAGAAGCTCGGAAGGAAGAAAAAGAGTAAGGAGTTTGTCGTAAAAACACTGAAGGGAGTAAAAAGTAATTACGTTTTTATCGTATTTGACCGAAAGCTCCAGAAACAGGAGCTGAGCACTGAGCCTTTCAAGAGTATTACCGCCTTCGGCGGTGTTGTAACAGCGAACAAACTCAGTAAACACAAAATAAAACAGCTCGTCCTCAAAAAGTTTAAAGAGAGCGGTATAAATGTGGAGGAGAAGGCGGTGGATTACCTTCTTGAGCTCTCGGAATACAACCTTATGGAGCTAAAGCTTGAGGTGGAAAAGCTCATAGACTACGCTTTGGAAACTAAAGAGCTTTCCCTGGATGAGGTCAGAAGACTTTCCTTCTTCCTTTCTGGAAACGCCAACGTTTTTGAGTTCCTTGATGCCTTTTTAAAGGGAGAGTCCGAGAAGGCTCTTATTCTTTTAGAGAGGCTCTACATGTGGGGTGTTCATCCGCTTCAGATTCAGAAACTTCTCTCTTCTTACGCTATAAAACTCTTTACGCTGAAGCGTTTAATTGAGAGTGGAGAGGATGAAAAGAAAGCAATGGACAAACTTGGAATTAAGAACAACTTTTTAAGGCTGAAGTTCTCGGAATACTTGAAGGCTAACGAACTATCCGATTTAAAGAGAATGTTGAGCAGTCTTCGGAGGCTTGATATGTTTCAGAAGCTCTACTTCCAGCCTCCGGAGGATACCTTTAAGGCTTTCGTTGAAGGCTTCCTTTTAAGGAGTAAAAAAGCTGAAGGTTCCCATCAATAGAATCTATCCAGGCGTTGGCACTTCCGAGGGTAAATCCTATCTTCATCCTCACGGGAATGCGGGTTTCCTCGTCAATCCATACGAACCACGTTCCCTTAGGGACTAAAAGACCGGAGGTTTTTACCTTTGGGATAACCTTAACTTTCCAGGTGTTCCACGTTCTTCCGAGTCTTTCTAACTTCTCCTTTCCTACAACAACGAATTCAACAGTTTGTTCCTTTCCATCGTAAAAGAAGGTGTGCTTCTGTTTGGAAGAGGAAGCACTTAGATACACAAAGAGGCTTGCCGTCAGAGGGTCTGAGGGATTTTTTATATGTTTCCTTCCCCGGAATACTCTAACACTTCTTCCTTTCTCAAGGATAATCTCGTATTCCGCTAAGTTGTCCTTAAAGGTGTAAGAGTGAATTTTTCTGTAATCTCCGCTCGTCAGCTTGAGCTCAAAGCGTTTGGAGGTTAAGTCTCTGAGTGTCTCGGAACGAGCCTTTATTCTTATCTTTCTGAAAATACTTCCTAAAAATACGCTTCGCGTATCTCCTTCAATTAATAAATCCTTTTCGGAAATTTCCTGAACCTTTAGACAGGAGTAGCCTACGGGGAAGATTAAGTAGTAAGCTTTAAAGCAGAGTTTGAGTGAATCCGCAAATATTAAGGATGGAACGAGGAGAAAAATTAGAAGTTTCATACCGCAAGAACTCTGTTTACTTCCTCTATAGAGGTTATTCCTTTTCTTACTTTCAACAGACCGCTCTGATAGAGGGTCCTCATACCTTTCTGAACGGCTTTTTCTCTTATCTGGTCGTGGGTGGCTCCACGGACTATCAGTGTTTTCAGCTCGTCGTCCACCTCAAGGAGCTCGTGAACCGCGGTCCTTCCCTTGTATCCAGTGTAGTTGCAGTATTCACATCCTCCCTCGTGTGCCTTGTAAACCTTTATCTCCTCGGAAGGGTCCTTGATTAGTCCTATCTTGAGCATTACATCCTTTGGAATGTTGGCCTCCTCTTTACACTTGGGACAGAGCTTACGGATGAGCCTTTGAGCCACCACAAGGAGAAGGGAGCTTCCTACCAGGAAGGGCTCTATGCCCATATCTATGAGTCTTGTAACCGTTGTGGGAGCGTCGTTTGCGTGAACGGTTGAAAATACGAGGTGTCCAGTGAGAGACGCCCTTATGGCTATTTCCGCGGTCTCTGTATCTCTAATCTCTCCAACGAGGATTATATCGGGATCCTGTCTAAGGAATGCCCTGAGAACCTCTGCAAAGGTAAGCCCTATTCTTTCGTTTACCTGAACCTGGTTTATTCCGGGGATTGCAACTTCCACAGGGTCCTCGGCGGTCATGATATTAACGTCGAGGCTGTTTCTCTCCATTAAAGATGCGTAAAGTGTGGTCGTCTTACCTGAACCAGTCGGTCCAGACACGAGAATCATTCCCCAAGGTTTCCATATATTTTGTCTGTATTTCTGGAGGTCGTCGGGCTCAAATCCCAGGTCCTCAAGGCGAAC
>WFPV01000097.1 GCA_015487405.1 Aquifex sp.
CTTTACTCTCTTGTCAGCTTTTTATCCTTCTTCGTTTGTACACGTCCGTACTGTCATATTAGGGAATTTGTAAACACCTTTGATATAGCACTGATAGACATTTTGTTTATATAGAGCTTTACAGCTTGAAGCTTTTGTTGCATACTTTGCATAGATAAGTTTGCTTTCTTTGTTTTTTTCATTCTTTACTACCCCTTGGCTTTCGAACTTGGACACTTCATATTTTTTTATTCTCTACTTATTCCATTCATGAACTATGCTTCTCTAAATAAATCTAATTTCCTGCCGACCTCTAATTTTGTAAAAAAATAAGTGTAGACGGTTTCTTAGAGAATCGAGCATAGGCAGAGCATTTTGTATAGTCATATTGGACAATTATATAATTTAAAACTTAATGGAACTTCAGTTAATTCTCGTTCTTTTGATAGCCTTCCTCCTCTTAGGTCCCGAAGGAATGCTTAACGTTGCCACAAAGCTCGGGGAGTTTATGAGGAAAGCTCGCGAAATCATAGACCAGATAAAAATGGAGGCTTACCTTGAAGAGTTCAACCGTAAAATGATGGAAGAGGAAAAACGTATGAAGGAGGAGCTTCCCGAGGATATAGCCGAGGAGCTGAAAGAAGAGCTTGAAGATGTTTACGAAGAAGAAACACCGCCGAAGGCGGTATCTGAAAATAAAAAAGAAAATCTAAAGGAGGAAAAGAAGGAAGATGAGCAACCAGGAAAAGCTTCCGGAGATGCCTCTAACGGAACATCTGAGGGAGCTAAGGTATAGATTAATCGTTTCTATAATTGCTTTTCTCATCGGCACGGGCGTAGCTTTCTACTTTGCTAAATACGTTTTTGAGCTTCTGAAAGAGCCCGTCATAAGGTTCTATCCGGATGTTGAACTGATAACTCTATCGCCTACGGAACCGCTCTTTATTCTTATAAAGATTTCCATAGCTGTCGGTTTTATATTGGCAATGCCGGTGATTCTTTATCAGATGTGGCGATTTATAGAGCCTGCACTTTATTCTCACGAAAAGAGGATGTTCATTCCCCTCGTCTTGAGCTCAATACTTCTCTTTTTGCTCGGAGCGGCTTTTGCCTACTTTGTAGTTCTTCCCTTAGCGCTTAAGTTTTTGCTGGGACTCGGCTTTACTCAACTTATGGCTACTCCTTACCTCTCAGTAGATATGTACGTGAGCTTTGTCCTCAAGATGATTATCGCCTTCGGTATTGCCTTCCAGATGCCTATAGTCCTCTACATTCTCCAGAAAGCTGGAATAATAACTCCTGAGCATCTTGCAAAGTTTAGGAAATACTTTATAGTTGTCGCTTTCTTAATTGGTGCAATTATCGCTCCGGATGTCTCTACGCAGGTTCTTATGGCTATCCCTCTTTTAGTCCTTTACGAGATTTCTGTATTGTTAGGTAAATACGCTACGCGTAAGAAAAAAGAAATTCAAAAGGCTTAAGTCTTTTTCTGAGTTAGGAGATTGTAAATAATTTCTACGGGTATGTTTACTGCCTCATTGAGTTGTTCTTTGCTAAGTTGCTCAAGCTCCCTGAAGAAGTGGTATAGCTCAAATAGCTCCGCTATGGTGCAGTAGAGGTCTTTCTCACACTCCCTTAGGTCGGCTTCAACGTCTTGCTTTTGTTCTCCGTGAAGGCTTTCCACCATTTCGCTACAGCTCTTTATCTCTTCCAAGAGCTCCAATATGTATTTCTGCATCTTGTCTTTGTAGTCTTCCACCGTTTCCTGGAGAACGCTCTCTACGTTAATACCTTGGCTGAGTTGCTTATAAAGGTCTTTCAGTTTGTAGTGCTCTTCTACTTTTGTGATGCAGACGTCCAAAATTTCCTTAATAGGTCTCTTAGAAGCCATCCTGTTGCCCCCTACTTTTAATCTATTTCCTGATAAGATTTAGGAAAGCTTAGGAAGACTTGATTTCCTTCTTCTTTTTTCTGTCTATGTATTCATTTATAGCGAGGTGTGTGAAGAGTCCCAAAAAAATTATTAAGAATGCAACCATCAAAGCACTCATGATTCCTCACAAATTCATTAACTTTTCCCAATAAGCTCCTTGTTTCTATTTACAACGAGTGTTCCGCATCCTCCGAGCTTATCTCTTCTAAAGCGTGTTGAGAGGGTAGTTCTCACTCCGGCACTTCTGAGTAGCAAGAAAGCTCTTTCGTATTCCTCCGGGGATACAGGTTTATACTTTTCGTTTACTTGATTGTAGTAAAGGAGCGTTAAGTTAACTCCGAGTTCTTTAGCTAAACGGGAAAGTTCTTTAAGCTCCTCTTCGGAGTCGTTAACCCCTTTCATAAGAAGGTAAGCTAAGCTTACTTTGTTCCTCTTTTTCTTTGAAAGTTTGGGCAAGGTATTTTTTAGTGTTTCAATTAATTCCTTCAGGTCACCTGCGTGGGGCATTATTTGTTTCCTAACATCTTCTTTAAGGCTGTGTATGGAGATTGTTACTCCGGAATGGGGAAGCTGAAGCAATTCTTCTAAATGCTTGGTGGGAAAACCTGTTGTGTAGAAGGAAACCTTTAGCTGCTCTTCTTTAAAACGAAAAAACGCTTCCTTAACGTTCCTCCAGTTGGCGAGAGGCTCACCTATTCCAGCTACTGCTATCCTTTTTATAGGAAGACGCCCTATTAAGAGGGCGTATTGGTTATAAATTTCTTCAGCGGAAAGACTTCTGATAAGCCCGTTTTCTCCAGAAGCACAAAAGTCACACCTTATGGGGCAGCCCACCTGAGTTGATACACAAAGGGTATCCCCTCTGTAAAATACGGCTTCTACGGTAAAGCCGTCTTCAAGCTCAAATAAGAAGAGTTTATTTAAATCACTCTGTAGAACTTTTAGCAATCTCATACTCGGTCGCCTCTTCGTATATTCCTAGTCTGCAGCAGTAGTTGCAGGCTTTGCAGTGCTCTATGGCTTTTTCGTAATTTTTGGGAAGGAGGTCCTTAACGTGGAGTTCTACCTTCTTTCCGAGTTCAGGATACTCAACAACTACGAGCTCTCTTATGGGGTCAACTTCCAAAATTTTTACCTCTTGTTTATTGTAGCAAACAGCTGTTCCAGGCTCAGGGAATAGCACTTTAATGAGATAGTTTTCCCTTTCAAAAGCCATACAGCACACGAGTCTTCCGCAGGGTCCCGTAAATTTAGAGGGGGAAAGGGGAAGATTCTGCTCAGTTATATCTCTTAGAGATATAGATTTAAAGCTTTCTATGAATCTTGAGCAACAGGTTTCTCTCATACATCTACCGACCCATCCTTTCATCTGGACGGCATCTCTCACTCCTATTTGGCGCATCTCTATTCTTCTTTTGAAGATTTTGGCGAGGTCCCTGACAAGCTGTCTGAAATCAACTCTCTGCTCAGCTATGTAGTAGAAGAATACCTTTTTCCTGTTGAGGGGTATGTAAGCTTTAAGGAGGTGCATGTTAAGTTTATGTTTCTTTACCTTTTCTTTACATATTAGGAGAGCTTTTTCGCTCTCTTTTAGGTTTCTCTTTAGGATTTCCTCGTCTTTTTTGGTAGCTTTTCTGATGAATTTAAGGATTATGTCGTTCTTAGGAGGGTCGTTGGAGTAGCCTAAGACTTCTACTATATCTTCTCCCTTCTCTTCGTCTTCTACGACGATTTTATCGTGCTTCTTGAAGCCGTTTTCTTTTATGTCAACTACGGTGCCGATTTTATTTGTATCTAAGATCCTTACTTTTAAGTAGTTCATACCAAACCTCCTACTTCCGCGGAAATTTCAACAAGCCATAGACTTCCGTTGAGTCCCCGGGGAAATCCATCTTTTAGCATTCTAATCCTATCCATTAGGGGGATGAGTTCTTCCTTCTTTTGAATGAGTATCTGGTCCATTAAGAAGCTTTCAAGGAGCTCTAAGAAAAGGGCTTTTATGGAAGTGTCCCACTTGTCAAACTCATCCGCAATTTTGTAAACTGTTAGTGGGTCTCCCTTTAGGAACTCTTTGGCTTTATTAATAAGGTTTGTATTTTCTTTAAGGAGTAAGGCTTTTGTTAGACTTCCTCCGGAGAGTTTGGCTATAGTATCGTCAACTCCGGTTATTTTCTTTACTTCCTTGGGAGAAAAACCTTTGAACTCCACGGTGAAGGTTCTTGATAGGATTGTTGGGAGCAGTGTGGATTTTTTATCGGTGGTTAGTATGAAGGTGGTGTCCTCAGGGGGTTCTTCGAGAACCTTTAGGAGCGCGTTGGCGGCTTGATTGGTCATCGTATGAGCGTCGTCTATTATTATTACTTTTCGTTTACTTAGAGCTGGTTTTACCTGAACGAACTCTTTTATACCTCTTATTTGATCTATTTTTATGTAGTTTCCGTGAGGAGGAACAAATATAAAGTCGGGATGTTCTCCCCTTAGGTAAAGGAAGGCTTTTTTGCCTTCCGACTCTTCGTAAACTTTGAAGTTGTCCGTTTCTCCTTTCCAGAAGTTATTTTCGAAATCCTTTATGTATCTACAAGAGGCGCATTCATCGCATCCCCAAGGTGTTTTTTTAAGGCAGAGTATACCCTTTGCAAAATCAATAGCTGTTTTTGTTTTTCCGCTTCCCGACGGTCCGTAAAAGAGAAGTCCGGAAGGGATTCTTCCAAGCTTCAATAGCTTTTCCAAAAAAGTCCTGTGCATACAAGTATTTAATTTAACTCTTTCAGATAAGGGTAAGAAAGGGAGAAAAAAAACCCTCAAAGAGGGATTGTAAACGGTTGACATCTGGAAAGCTGTTTCGGAAGTAGTCTGCTCGTCACGACCCCTCTTAGAGGGATTCTAAACTTTCTAAAAATCCCTCGGTTGCTCTCGCTCTTGCTCTGTCACGACCCCTCATAGAGGGATTGTAAACAGCTACGTGTGCGGTAAAAATAATAACAAATCTAAAAATTTCTGTCAAGTCCAACCTTTACCAAATGAACTAAATTTCCCGTCGACCTTCAATCTTGCAAAAAACCCGGCGGGTCGACGGATTCTTACAAAATCTACAC
>WFPV01000098.1 GCA_015487405.1 Aquifex sp.
CTTCGCTGATGTGGGAGACGGGAATTACCTCCATCCCTTCTTCTTCTATCTCTAAGCTTTTGGGAATTATCGCCCTCTTGAAGCCGAAGCGTTTTGCCTCCTTTATCCGGAGGTCTCCGAAGTGAACAGCCCTCACCTCACCGGAAAGTCCGAGCTCTCCGAAGATTACGGTGTCCGAAGGAATGGGTTTTTCTTTTTTGGAAGAGACTACCGCCAGAGCCACCGCGAGGTCTACGGCAGGTTCCTTTACGCTCATCCCTCCCGCAACGTTTACGAAGACATCCGCATCCCTCGTGAAGACCTTGGCTTCCTTCTCAAGGACCGCTAAGATGAGGGCGAGCCTGTTGGGGTCAAAGCCCTGGGTCTTTCTCTGGGGTGTTGTGTAAAGTGCAGGAATTACGAGGGACTGAATCTCCAGGAGAACGGGCTTACTACCTTCGGTATGGGGGAAAACCACGCTTCCGGGGCTTTCGGTCTTCTCGCTTATGAAGAAGGCTGAGGGCTCAGGAACTTCCTCCAGTCCCCTGTCTCCCATCTTGAAAACCGCTATTTCTCCCGTGGAGCCGAACCTGTTCTTTATAACCTTAACTATCCTGTAGAAGTTAAATCTCTCCCCCTCAAACTGGAGGACGGTGTCAACGATGTGCTCTAAAACCTTTGGTCCCGCTATGCTTCCCTCCTTCGTTATCTGTCCCACTATGAAGGCAGGCACTCCCTTCTCCTTACACCACTCGGTAATTCTGTAGGTTACCTCTCTAACTTGGCTAACGGAGCCAGCGGAGCTTTCGAGCTTCTCCGAGAAAATCGTCTGAACCGAGTCGAGAACCACGAGGGAGGGCTCCTCCCTGTCCAAGATTTCTAAGATGTTCTCAAGACTGACCTCGGGGTAAACGAGGAGGTTTTCGTTGTTTATTCCGAGTCTTTTACCCCTCAGGGCTATCTGGGTTCCCGACTCCTCTCCCGAGATGTAGAGAGCCTTTCCGTAGTTCTTAGCGAACTTGTCCGAGACCTGCAGAAGAAGCGTAGACTTTCCTATTCCGGGCTCTCCCGCGATTAAGATTACCTGACCTTTTACTAAACCACCGCCGAAGGCGGTATCCAAACTTTTGTATCCCGTAGAAATTCTTTCGGTTTCCTCGCTCTCCCAGGCGGTTATGGGTAGAACCTTGGAGGGCTCGCGAACGAGGGAGAAGGACTCCCTCCTGTAATCTCTCTCTATTTCTTCAACAAGGGTGTTCCACTCACCGCAGGAGGGACACCTTCCGAGCCACTTTACGGACTTGTATCCGCACTCCTGACATACGTAAACCGTTCCCTTTTTTCCCATAAGGGGATTAAGTTATATCTTCTTTCACGAGCATCAACTCCCTTATGAGTGTGGCAGGCTCAACATCTTTGGGGCAGGCGTTGTTACATTTGTTGCAGGAAAGACAGTGATAAAGGTTCCCCTCGAGGGCTTCCCTTATACGGAGCTCTTTGTCGGTTTCTCGGGGGTCTTCCAGGAAGCGGTAAATTTTTGCAAAAAAGAGGGGTCCCGCGTATTCCTCCTCAAGCACTTGAGGGCAGTAGGACTGGCACGCCGCACAGAGGATACAGTCCGCCCCCTTTTCTATCTTTTTGTTCACCTCCGGCGGGATGCGAACCTCTCCTTTATACTCCTTTATCCAGGTTCTTAATTTCTTCATTCGGTTTATGACTTCCTCGTTGTCTACAACGAGGTCCTTTATAACCTCAAACTTGTCCAAGGGCTCTACGACCACTTCCTTCCCGAGGAGGACGTAGGGGAGGGTTTGCTCCTTGCAGGCAAGCTTGGGAAATCCGTCTATGAAAACGGTGCAGGTTCCGCATATTCCCGCCCTGCAGAATGCCCTGAAAGAAAAGGAGGGGTCAATCTCTTCCTTTATCTTCTGGAAAGCCCTCAGGAAGGTCATTCCCTCTTCGTAGGGAACCTCAAAGGTGTCGTATCTTCGCTCTCCCGTCTCGGGATTGTATCTAAAAACCTTCAGTTTCAAAAACATAGTTTTAATTTTAATTATTAACTTTCAAGTGAAAAGGATATTTAGTCTACCGGGAGAGCTTTCCTAACCTTCTCCACATACTCGGGTCTGTATTCTGCTTCCAGTATTGTGTCCCCCTTCTCCGAGAAGGCGAGAACCTCTCCCCATGGTGAGTAAATCGCTGAGTGTCCGGCAAAACGGGTTCCACCTCCCTCTCCCCAGGTGTCGGAAAGAACTAAGTAGCTCTGGAGCTCTATCGCACGGGCACGGGAGAGAACCCTCAGGTGCTCTCTCCTTGCGTATCCCCACTGGGCTGGGACGAGAACGATGTGAGGCTTTTCCTTTTTTAGCTCAAGAACTAAATCCGTAAACCTGAGCTCAAAACATATTAAGATTCCCACACGCCCGAAGGGCGTATTAAAAACTTTATTTTCCTTCCAAGGTGTAAAGGTCTCATTCTCTCCGAAGAGGGGAAAGAGCTTAATCTTTCCGCGTTTTCCTAAGACTTTTCCCCTGTAAATTAGGTAAGCTACGTTGTAAACCTTCCCGTTAATCTCTTCAGCGAAAGTTCCCGAGATAAGGAGTTTCTTTTTCAAGGAAATTTTCTTAAGAATTTTTATTACCTTCGGTGTATCTTTCAGGTATTTCTTTACATCGAAGCCCGAATACCAGAGCTCGGGGAGCAAAACCAAGGAGCTGGGCTCCACTCTTTCTAAGAACTTTAGAACTTTCTGGAAATTTTGTGATGGGGTTTCAGGCTTTATTTGAAGAGCGTAGAGCTTCATACTTTAAAAGGATAACTCTATGAACACGCGCTCGTTGGGGTTGTAGTGCTCGGGCATTACCTTCAGGATTTTCCCCTTCAGGATGTAATTCTTCTTAAGGATTTCCACAACGTAGGGAGCTATCGTCTTTCTGAGGTAGCCGAGCTTCTTTCCACTCCTGTGGTAAATGGCTACCGCGTTCTCGTCGTGGGGATTTTCTTTTTCCCACACGGCGTAAACTTCCTCTCCTTCCTTTAAGATTAGTTCCTTTTCCTTTAAGAACTCTTTAACTCTGTATCCGAAACCGACCACGTGGGTATAGAACACCTCAGCGTTTTTAAAGAAGTTCTCCGCAATCCTTTCTAAGTCCTCTTCCTCTTCATAAGAGAACTCTCCTAAAACGCCTTCTATGAGGAAATTGGTAAACAGTTCCTCCCCGAAGACTTTTTTAATTAGACTATCTAAGCTCGCGCTCCTGTAAGGCTTTAAAACCTTGTAAGCTAAAAAGAGAATTCTGCTTTCAATTAGGGAAAGTCCTTTCCCGAGCTCTATAAATTTGGAAAATCCGAACTCAACTTCCTCCTTATTTTCGGGAATAATTACAGAAAACTCTCCGAACTCTTCTGAAGTGAACTTAATTTCCCTCCCCTTTGGGCTTTTCGCTGAGATAACGAAGTCCCCCTCCGGTGTAACTACAAGGGGAATTTCTTTCTCCTTTAGCTTAATGGAGATGTCCATAATAACTTTAAAATAACTTCTATGCGAGTTGTCAGCGGAATGAGACCTACCGGAAAGCTACACCTTGGACACTACTTCGGTGTCATTAGAAACTGGGTAAAGCTCCAGGAAGAGCACGAGTGCTTCTTCTTTATAGCGGACTGGCACGCATTGACCACAGCTTATAAGAACACCAAGGAGCTCAGGCAGAACATCAGGGAAGTTATGATAGATTGGGTAGCCCTCGGGCTTGACCCAGAC
>WFPV01000099.1 GCA_015487405.1 Aquifex sp.
CATTAAATACATGTGGTTTTCTAAGATTCCTACCTCTCCCTCTACGGTGGGGACGTTTACGCTCTCAACCTGTCCGGAGTACACCATCCCTTGGGGGGAAACCACCTCTACCTGTATCATAAGGAAAGATTATATTACTTTTTTCAGAGGATGGATAGCGCTCTCAAGTTAGAGACCCTTTACGAGGTGAGCAAGGTTCTATCAAGCTCGCTGAACGTGGAAGAGACCGTCCCTTACGTTCTGAGACTACTCAGAAAGTTTATGAACTTTGAAAGGGTTACCCTAACCCTATACGACCCCGCTACGGACCAGATAGTCGTAAAAGCTACCTCTTCGGGTAAGAAGATACTGAAGGAAGGTTTTAAAAGGGGAGAGGGAATAACAGGAAAGGTTTGGAAATATGGAATCCCTATAGTTATTCCGGACATTTCTAAGGAGCCCGAATTCTTAAACAAGCTCTGGAAGAGGAACATACAAAAAGGTAAACGGATAGCCTTCATAGCTGTCCCTATAAAGAGCGGTGGGGAAGTAGTAGGGGTTCTGAGTGCGGACAAAGAGGTCTCAGGCAGGGAATCCCTTGACGAGCTGACCCGTTTCCTGAGCATGGTTGCCACCCTAATAGCTAACAGCTTCTCCCTTGAGAGAAAAGTTGTAGAGGAGAGGAAGAACTTAGAGGCTCAAAAGAAGGCGTTGGAAGCGGAGCTCAAACGCGTCTACAAGGAGTTTAAAGTAGAAGGAATAGTGGGAAGGAGTAAGCAGATTTTAGATATACTGGAGATTGTCCACAGGGTTGCACCTACCGATGCGACCGTTCTCCTGAGGGGTGAGAGTGGAGTCGGTAAGGAGGTCTTTGCGAGGGCTATTCACTTTCTCAGTAACCGCTCCGATAAGCCATTCATAACTGTGAACTGTGCGGCAATTCCGGAAAACCTCTTGGAGGCGGAGCTCTTTGGATACGAGAAGGGAGCGTTCACTGGAGCTTACACCTCTAAAAAGGGGAAGTTTGAGCTCGCAAACGGAGGAACTATTTTCCTTGATGAGATAGGGGATATGCCCGTAAACCTTCAGGTGAAGCTCTTAAGAGTCCTTCAGGAAAAGGAAATAGAAAGACTGGGAGGAAACAAGCCTATAAAGGTGGACGTAAGAATAATAGCCGCTACGAACAGGGATTTGGAACAACTCATAAGGGAAGGAAAGTTCAGAGAAGACCTTTACTACAGGCTGAACGTCATTCCTATATTCATCCCTCCACTCAGAGAGAGAAAGGAGGACATTCCCGTCTTGGTTCAGCACTTCATAGAGCAGTTCGGAAAGGTTTACGGGAAAGAAGTTATCGTTTCTCCCGAAGTTATGGATGCCTTTTTTGCTTACGACTGGCCCGGAAACGTTAGGGAGCTTCAGAACGTAGTGGAGAGGATGGTCATATTGGACAGAGATGGTGTCTTAACTTACGAGGATTTACCCATAGAGCTTAAACAACTTGAAAAGAAGAAGGATAGCGAAAGGATTTCCGCGGGAGACTTTGAAGGCTCTATATGGGACGTTGAAAAGAGGATGATTGAGGAGGCTTTAGAAAAGACGGGATACGTTATCAAGGATGCGGCTAAGCTTCTCGGGATGACTCCCCGTCAGGTGAGCTACAGGATAAGGAAGTATGGGATAACCTTTCCGAGGCTGAGGAGCAGGTGAGGGGACGAACCGAGACCTTCACGTATTTGAGGTCGGGCTCCTTTGAGTAGGGGTCCACTCTGTCGGAAAGAAGTGTGTTCGTAAGGTCTCCGAACTCTTCGGGATATCCAAAGGGAGCAAAGAGGTGCTTCTTAGCTATATTCTCAAACCTTACAACCCTCACGGCGGAGCCGTATTTAGATATTAACTCCACTTCCTGACCTTCTTCTATTCCGAGCTCCTGGGCATCCTCGGGATTCATAAGAACGAAGGGCGGGATTTCACCTTTAAGGAGCTCGGGACTCTTTCCCGTTCTAGTCATGGTGTGCCATTGGTTCTTCAGCCTTCCTGTGAGGAGGATGAACTCCCCTTCTTCCTCGTTTGCAACCTCAAAGACCGCAGGGTGAAAGCGTGCTCTTCCAGAGGGTGTGGGAAACTTCAGCTCCTCGTAGAGCCACCTCTTTCCCCACCTCTTTGGGAGCTTCTCGTAGGTAAAGTCCGAGATGTCGCAGAGTCTGCCTTTTGTGGCTTTCTTTAGCTCTTCAAAAATTTCCCTGTTGTTCTTGTAGGGAAACGCTTTTTCAAAACCGAGCTTCCTCGCAAACTCCGTAAAGATTTGCCAGTCGGGTTTTGATTCGCCGTAGGGCTTTCTGAATTTCTTACAGAGCGTTATCGTTCTGTCGGAGCCCGTCATTACACCTTCTTTCTCTCCCAGTTGAGCCGCCGGCAAGACGAGGTTGGCGTATTTCACGGTGTCGTTAAAGTAAGCATCCTGAACCACTAAAAAGACCTTTTCAAGCGCCTCTTTAACTTTATTTACCTTCGGTAGAGAAATAACTGGATTGGTGCAGACAACCCAGAGGAGCTTAATCCTGTCTTGGAGTATCAGGTCAATAGCTTCCGTAATGGTGGGTCCCGGAGTATCTTTAATACCTTGGGTGTTCCAGAACTCCTCCATGAACTTCCTTTCTTCTTCGTTCCTGACATCCCTGTAGCCGGGAAGTCCGTTCGTGAGGTAGCCCATTTCCCTACCACCCATGGCGTTCGGCTGACCTGTGAGGGAAAAGGGACAGCCCCTTTCGTTCAGCCTTCCCGTCGCGAGGTGGAGGTTAATGAGTGCTAAGTTCTTCATAGTTCCGTTTACGGACTGGTTCAAGCCCTGGCACCAGAAGGATACGAGCTTTTTACTCTTTGCGAAAGCGTCCGCGACTATCTGGATATCCTCCTCGTCCACTCCACATATTTCTTTAGCCACTTCGGGAGGATACTTCTCTGCCTCCTTTAGAGCCTCCTCAAATCCTTCCGTGTATTTCTCTATAAACTCGTAATCAAGCTCTCCCCTCTTGTGGAGGAGGTAGAGCACAGAGTTTAGAAATACCGTGTCCGTTCCAGCCCTTATCTGTATGTAAACATCGCTCTTTTTGGCGGTCTCGGTCTCTACGGGATCCACCGTGATTATCAGGGCGTTCTCGGTCTTTCTCTTCCTGTTTAAAACTCTCTTGAAGAGAACGGGGTGAGCTATAGCGGCGTTTGAGCCGATAAAGAGGAAGGTGTCCGCATCGTCAATATCTTCGTAGGTGCAGGGGGGACCGTCCGAGCCGAAAGCCATCTTGTAGGCGGTCACGGCGGTAGCCATACAGAGACGAGAATTTGCGTCTATGTTGTTAGTCTTTAAAAAACCCTTCACGAGCTTGTTGGCAACGTAGATATCCTCCGTGAGGAGTTGTCCAGAGAGGTAGAAGTAAACCTCATCGGGAGATAAGGAGCTGAACTTTTTCGCGAGAATTTCATAAGCCTCTTCCCAGCTTATCTTCTTAAAGTTATCCTTCTTGTTTTCTCTATAAAGGGGTTTTTCTATCCTTCCCGTTTCAAATACCTTCGGTAGGTATAGGGGTTTTTTGCATATATCTCCCCTGTTCGCGGGATGCTCAAAGTCTCCCTTAATCTTCCCTTTTTCGTTTATAAATAGACCGCAACCAACGCCGCAGTAAGGACATTGAAAGCTTTTGATTTCCTCACTCATCTTCCAATCTCCATAACGACCCTACCACTCTTGGGGTCAATTCCCACGAGCTCACCCTTCTCGTAGTCGTAACGAACGTAAGCCCACTCCATCCACTGGGAGTGAAGGAGCTTGACGATAACCAGACAGAGGAGGGCTATGCTCCCGAATATTGCAAAGGCGAGGCTGTAGGTTCCCGTAGCCTCAAAGACTATTCCGTTCACGGTGGGGAGGTAAAATCCGCCTATTCCACCGGCGGCCCCTATTATTCCCGTCATGAGTCCCGTCTGGAAGGGCCACCTGTGGGGAACGAGCTGGAATATAGCTCCGTTTCCAAGTCCGTAGAAGATGTAAAGGGCGAGGAAGAGGAGAATGCCTAAAAAGAGGGGAGGCGTAAGCAATGAGAAAAGGAAGTTAACAGCGGCGATACCCCCGAGGAAGTATATGAGGGCTGTCGCACCGCTCACCTTGTCCGCTATGTGCCCTCCAAGGGGTCTAATCATCGCCCCCGTAAAGGCAAACAGGGACATCAAAAATCCGGCTTCAACTTTTGATATTCCGTAAACGTCCCTCAGAAGCATAGCGACGTAAGAGGACATTCCCACAAATCCACCGAAAGTAATGGAGTATGCCAGCATTAGAACCCAGGTGTCCCTCTCAAGGAATACTCTCTTGAAAGCCATTGGCATTAGGAGAATCGCAAATCCCGCACCGAGAATAGGAATTAAAAGCTTTCCGGCGTTTCCGGAAACACCGAGCCATCCCTTCGGAATACCTATAGCTAAGAAGACCATGAAGGCTATGGTTGCAAAGAAAGCAAGAACAGGGTAAAGCTTGTTACCTTCGGTTTTCTTAGTTTTATCCTTAGCCCAAAGGACTACAAAAAATAGAGCTATCAGTAGCAGAACTGCGGAAAGGACGAAGGTCTCCTGCCAGCCTATCTTTTTCGCTATGGGAGGGAAGAGAACTCCGTCCAATACAGCCCCTATGTTTCCCGCGGCCGCAAGTCCGAGGACGAGTCCCTGAACCTCCTTCGGATAATTGCTCCCAGCCATAGGAAGAGCTATCGCGAAGCTCGCCCCGGCAACGCCGAGGAAGACTCCCATCCAGAGTAAATCCTCGTAGGAGACCTTAAAGCCCGAGAGGAGCATGTATATGTGGGGAATCATGGAGAGGAAGATTCCCATTACCGCTATATACTTCCCGTTAATGTATTGGAACATGTGTCCGAAGTTTATGCGGAAGATTGCCGCCGCTATTACGGGAATAGCAACCATAAAACCTTTTTGAGCTCCCGTAAGTCCGAAGTATTCCGCTATGAAGGGTCCCAGTGCTCCCAGGAGTAGCCATATACTGAAGGAGTGGTCAAAGTAGATAAAGGAGGCAAAAAGAGCCTTTGGGTCTCCCTTCTTTACAGCCTCCAATATCTCCTTTACGTGTCGGAGCATATTATAGGCCCTCCGACTTGGTTCTTATGGTCCAGACCTTGGATATGTCACATACGAAAACCTTTCCGTCCCCGTAAGCGCCCGTTCTTGCCTTGTCGGTTAGAATCTTGATAACCTTGTCAACATCCTCGTCGTGAACCGCTATCATGAGCATGGTCTTTGCAAGCTCGTCGTAGGTAGTTTCTCCCACTACAACGCCCCCTTCCTTTCCCCTTCCCACTACGTCCCACATGGTCATAGCTTTAAATCCCTTTTTTTCCAAAGCTTTTATGACATCATAGACCTTTTCGGGTCTGATAATTGCCTTTATCATCTTCACGTCACTTCCCTCCTTTCCGAGGAGAAAAATCTTTCCATCTCCGTAAGCCCCCGTGTGGGTAACCTCAAATATGAGATTTACGAGCTTTTCCACCTCATCCTCTTCACACCAGATGGAAAAAGCCCCTTTAGGGATAAGGGACATGACTACTTTATCCCTAAAGAGTCCCTTGTATCTGAGTCCCCCCTCCTTCCCCCGACCTTTCACGCTCCAATAAACGTGGAGAAAACCTCCCTCAATGAGTGCCCGCGATAAGGCGGGCGTTTTCTCCTTCCTGACTATAGCCAGGACCTCAACCATAACCTAAGTGACCTCCAATAACTTCATTGCAAAAAGTGTGCCATTAACCTCTTTATCCCTTCCTCTACACTCTCAACCACGCCGTAGGCGTATAAAAGAACGGAAGCAGTGTAAACCGCCCAGTTGAAGAAAGCTCCCCTCTCCCTTCCCTCAATAATCGCCCTGTTTATCTCCACGGAGCTCCCGAGAACGTCTTCGGTGCTAATCTCTTTCGGTAACTCTAAGCCGAGCTCTTTGGGCTCTATCTTTTCTATTTCTCCGCAGGCTCTCTTCAAGAAAGTGGGTCTGTCGGGAAGGGGCTCTATGCCTCCTTCTACTCCCTTTATTATGGTGTAGTTCTCGTATCCTAAGAGTTTTAAGAGAACTTCGGTCTTTTCAAAGTAGGGTTTATGAAATATTGAAACCACAACTCTCTTAGCCCTGAAGGGATTTAAGAGCTTTTCTATTGTATTTATCAGACTCCTAAAGCCGAGCTCCCTTCTGAGGGGCATGAGGGCGTAAAGCTTGGGGGCATACTCTCTCTGGCTTACAAAAGAGACCTTGCCGGGAAAGCCGAGTTTTTTCATAACCTCGTAGAAGGTCACTCCCTCCTTTGTGGGAACTTTTAAGGCGTAGTGGTTTGTAAACTCTATCCCGAACTCGGAAGCCATCCAGACCGCTGAAGGGAGTATGTAAATGGTTCTGTTCTTCCCGTCGTAGTTGAGACCGAGGTCTAAAGCCTTCTTCTTTTCTTCGGGAAACTTCATGAACTTTTTTGTCGCTTTTATGATTCCCAGAAGCTCCTCGGGAGTCTCTCCTTTAATCCTCATCGCGGTTAAAAACGCGCTCTTCTTTATGTCGGAAAGCCCGTTATTTAAAAAGTGCTCCCAGAAGGTGTAGGCTTCTTCCTCCGTGAGGTCCTGAAGGTTATCCTTCAATTTTGTGAGCTTCTTAAGAATTTCCGCGTATTCCATGGCTTACTCCCGAGTGACAAATTTGGTGTGTAGCGACAAAATTGTTTGTAAATTACAATTTTGTAGATTGCGTATTTTCCTTGCCAAGCTAACCACCTTTCCCACAATCATGACCGCGGGTGTTTCCACGCTAACCTTTCCTTCGCTCACTTCCTTGAGGTTTGTAAAGATGACCTTCTCCTCGGGAGTAGTGGCTTTCTCTACGAAGGCCACCTCCTCCCTTTCGTCCCTTCCCACACCTATCAGGGTTCTCGCTATCTCTTCCTTGTTTTTTATTCCCATCATAATCACGAGTGTCTCTACACTTTTGAGACACTCCCAGTTTATTTTTCTTGGCTCGTGTCCCGTTATCACAGTAAAAGAGGAGGAGACTCCCCTGTGGGTTAAGGGAACTAGAGCAGTTGCGGCGGAGGCGTTCACGGAGGAAACTCCCGGAATTACCTCAACCTCAACACCTCGCGAAGCGAGGTATATAACCTCTTCCCCTCCCCTTCCAAATATGAAAGGGTCTCCGCCCTTAAGACGAACCACGTTCCCGTAAACGAGGGCATACTTGTAAAGAAGCTCGTTTATCTCTTCCTGCTTGAAGGAGTGCCTGCCTTCCCTCTTTCCCACGTAAAGCTTAATCGCGGTGGGGGGAGCAAATTCCAGAACGGATTTATCTATCAG
>WFPV01000100.1 GCA_015487405.1 Aquifex sp.
GGGGAAGCCTGTAGATGGGAGCGAGAATCTCTATAGCACCTATTGGCTTTCCCATGTAATCCCTAACTATACACGCGGCACCGGAAAGTTCCTTTTCTCTGTCGTATTCGTAATCAAAGACAAAACCCTCTGCTCCGCTGACGGCACGCCTGAGAGCCTTTACAGAAGCGGTTGAGTCGTTTATGCTGAACCTCTTTCCAAGACGGGATTTTACCTTTACGGGTTTTATCGTTTCCTCCTCCGCAACGTATATAACAAACTCGTGCTTGTCGTCAATAACCGCGAGGTTCACAGTTTCATTCAACTGAAACCGAAGGTTCTTCAGGACTGGTTCGGAAATCTTTATAAAGGGATTTTTGACAATATAGCCGTAACCGAGACGGACGGCGTTCACCGCAAGCTTGTACTTCTCGGTCTCCTCGTCTTTTTCAACGAGACCGTGTTCCTCAAAGGTTATGAGAGCTCTAAAAACGTTGTTTTTGCTAAGATTTAGAGCCTGACTAATCTCCGTTACCCCCGCTTCCCCCTTTTCCATTATGTATTCAAGAACTTGAAAGGCTTTTTCCAAAGTTTTCATAGGTAAAAATTTTATCTAACCGGAAGGGGGAGACCACGGTGAGGAAAGAAACGCTAAAAGAAGTAGGTAAGTTTTTCTTAGACCTTGGAAAGATTTCCGCAGGGTTAGGACTTTTACTTCCAGTATTCAAAGGCGAGCAATTAGAACTTATTAATACTAGCTTTACTTTTAATAAATAGAGGTGCTCAGGAATGAATGACCTAATACTTCATTATGTAATCCTTGTCGGTGGTTTAACTTTAGTGGGGATAATCCTTTACATTCTCGCTACAAGAAGGGAAAAGAAGGTTTAATACAGTAAATTTTGTATACTCACAAATTTATAACAAAAACCCTATTTTGTTTTAAAAATCTTGACAGAACTTAAGCGTGCCCGTAAAATGTTTCAACGGAGGTCAGAGAAATGGCTAAAACGGCGTTTGAAAATGTCTATTACTGGGAAGGAAAGGCTCAAATACCCCAAGAGGGTCAGTTCATAAAACTTAAGGAAGACAACACCCTTGAAGTTCCCGATAATCCCATAATCCCCTTCGTAGAAGGAGACGGGATAGGACCCGAAATTACGCCTGCGATGATACTCGTTGTAAACACCGCGGTAGAAAAGACCTACAACGGAAGTAAAAGGATACACTGGGTGGAAGTCCTCGCGGGGGACAAGGCGGACGAAAAGGTAGGGGAAAGGCTCCCTCAGGAAACCTTGGACGTTTTAAAAGAATCTATCGTTGCCATAAAGGGACCTCTCGGAACTCCCGTAGGGAAGGGAGTAAAGTCTATAAACTCCGCTCTCAGGAGAGCCTTCAACTACTACTCCGCGGTAAGACCCGTCTACTGGATGGGACAGCCCACACCCATACCAAACCCCGAAAGGGTTGACCTCGTAGTCTTCAGAGAGAACACCGACGACGTTTACGCAGGAATAGAGTTCTTCTCTGGAACACCTGAGGCTCAAAAGGTTAGGGAGTTTCTCATAAAGGAAATGGGAGCAAGTGAAGAAGGATTTCCCGAAGATGTGGGAATAACCGTAAAACCAATGAGCGAATTCAAGACCAAGAGACACGTCAGAAAGGCTCTCAGATACGCTTTAGAAAACGGAAAGAAAAACGTCGCCGTAATAGGTAAAGGAAACATAATGAAAGCCACCGAAGGTGCCTTTATAAACTGGGCTTTTGAGGTAGCGGAAGAGCCAGAGTTCAAAGGAAAGGTCATAACTGACCCCGAAGCTGAGCCCGGTGAAGGACAGGTTAAGCTCGTTAAGGTAATCACCGACCAGATGCTTATGCAACTCGTCCTCAGACCGGAAGCTTGGGACGTCATAATTGCAGAGAACCTAAACGGGGACTACGTCTCCGACCTTGCGGCTTCGCTCATAGGAGGACCCGGATTCGTTCCCAGCGGAAACATCGGAGACGGATACGCTCTATTTGAGAGCACCCACGGAACCGCTTGGGATATAGCAGGAAAAGGAATCGCCAACCCCCTATCAATAACTCTATCCGGTGCCATGATGCTTGAATACTTAGGCTGGAAGGAAGCCGCAGACAAGATTTACGAGGCTGTAAGAAAGACTCTCGCGGACAGGATAGGAACTCCCGACATAGCGGGCGGATTCCAGAAACAGGGAATAGAAGCTAAAGCCGTAGGCACTATGGAGTTTGCCGAAGAGATAGCAAAGAGGATAGCCTGATGGACTGCTGTAAAGAGAAAGCGGAAGCTATAAAAGAGTTAATAAGAGAACGAGAAGTAAAGCCACCGGTAGAGCCGATAAAGGTAATAAAGGCGGAAAGACACGAGTTTAAGGTTGAAGTCAGTGAAAAGGGAATAAGCGTATCTCCCTCCCCAGAAATTCCCAAAAAAGCTGGTGTCTATTTCTTCTTCTCTTTTAACCTTTACAGGGCCATTCAGGAATCCCTCTCCACCGAAGGTATTGAATTATTAAAGAAAGTAATAGGAGATATAGTCCGCTCAGAAGAGCTGAACGACCCTCTACTTATAGTGGGAGAGAGCAAAAATCTGAAGAAAAGGCTTGAAGAAGAATTCTTCCCTACTCTTGAAAAGGGACTTTACAACCACGCGGAAGCGGGAAGATTAAGGGAGCTTTTAAAGGTTATATACGCCTTACGGCGTTGTAAGGGAAACGAAGAACCTCTGAAGGTTAATCTCTGCCTCTTAATCCTCCAATCTGAACAGCAC
>WFPV01000101.1 GCA_015487405.1 Aquifex sp.
GCGAAACCACAGACCTACATGAATAACTCAGGTGCTGCCGTGTTTAACCTACTTGAGGAGTATAACCTCTCACCAGAGAACATGCTCGTTGTTTACGATGACCTTGACCTTCCTTTAGGGAGCATGAGGCTGCGCCTTAAGGGAAGCTCGGGAGGACACAAGGGCGTTGAGTCCATCATAAAGTATATCGGCACCCAGAACTTCCCGAGACTACGCATAGGAATAGGAAGACCCAAAAAGAAGGAAGATGTTGTTAAATACGTCTTGTCTCCCTTCCCTCCCGAGGAGGAAAAGATTATAAATCAGGTCATAAAGAAAGCTGCAAGGTGTATACTTAGGTCCGTTGAGATGTCCCCCGAGCGCGCTATGGAATACTGCAACAGGCAGGACCTCTTTTAAAAATTTTTTCTCGTTTTAGGTAAGTAATGATTTATTTACTTTTCGGCTATATTAATAAGCAAGGAGGGGCAAAGGATGTTCTACGTTTCTAAGATAACTCCCATTTTTTTTCTATTCGCCTTGTTTAACTTAGTGCTTTCGTTATTCCTTAAACTTACGGGAAACTTTGAACTCTTTGTTTTTACCTTGGTTTGGGGCTTCGTAGGGCTTACCCTCATGGGAGCTATGTATCAAATAGTTCCCAACTCCCAAAACAGAAAACTCTCTAAACCGAAGGTATCTTACTTAGTATTTCTCGCTATTCTTTACGGATTTCTTAACGCATATTTCGGAAACTTGGTGGGAGGGAGCCTCGTCCTTATGTTTGCATACGCAGGCTTTCTCTTCCATATACTCACGAATATAAAAAACTTTATGCCCGTTACGGTGAAATTTCTAACGGTATCCGCCGCATACTTAACACTTTCTTACTTTTTCCTGTTCTTTAGTGCTCTTGGAGTTCTTCCCCTTCAGCTTTCGGTTCACGCCTTAACGGTCGGCTCTATGCTAAATGCCATTTACGGTGTAGAGCTTGCCTGGATTCCCATGCTCCTTATGGAAACTCTGAACGTAAAAAAAGCTCAGAGGCTATTTTGGGCTAAACAGGTCTCAACCCTTGCGGTTATACTCGCTTTCATCACTATGAACTACAAGCTGATAGCCCTCTCAATGTTCCTTGAACTTGGAGTTGCTCTCTACTTTATCTACTTGAACTACGAACTCCTTACCAAAAGGAGAATGCCTACTAAATTACCTCCGGTAGTGAAGATATTTTTAACCGCCTTGAGTTTATTACCTTTCGGTATAGTTGCGGGAGGATTTTTGGCTTCACGTCCCGAAGTGATAGCCTTCGCAAGGGACATTCACATTGATATAATCCTCTACGGCTTCGGAGCCTTTACCATATTCGGAGGTATGCTCCACTTGCTTCCCCGGATAATGTGGAACTGGAAAGCTCAGGAGGGAACACCCGAGATAACGATAGCTGACCTGCTGGACGAAAAAAGCGTTCAGTTTTTCTTGGAAGCAGGAGCTCTGCTTTATATTATCTTCCTCGCCATTGACCTTACCTTTGAGCCCGTCAGCGTTCTTGCGGTCGTTCCTTACATACTCATCGTCGGCTTACTGCTCAAAAATTTGCTAAAAAGCCTGCTCCTTCCCCTTTCTTAAGCCCTTTCCTCCTTGTTAAAATGTTATTTACCTTCGCTTAAAACCTCTCGGAGGTAGCATAGATGAAATTCTTCTTAGATACTGCAAACGTAGAAGAAATTAAAAAGGCACTGGAGTGGGGAATCCTTGACGGAGTTACTACAAATCCCACACTCATATCCAAAACCGGTAAACCCTTCAAAGAAGTTGTAAAAGAAATATTGGAACTCGTAGAGGGACCCGTCAGTTTGGAAACAGTCTCCTTAGATGCAGAAGGAATGATTAGAGAGGGAAGAATGCTCGCGGAGCTTGGAGAAAATGTTGTTGTAAAAATACCCATGACCCCCGAGGGGATGAAGGCGGTTCAGGTATTGGAGAGTGAAGGAATTCCCACAAACGTAACCCTTGTATTTTCTCCCATGCAAGCGTTAATCGCTGCAAAAGCGGGAGCTTCTTACGTTTCCCCCTTCGTGGGAAGACTGGACGATATTAGCTCCGACGGAATGAGACTCATCCAGGACGTTAAAGATATCTTTGATAACTACGAATTTGACACAGAAATAATCGTTGCGAGCGTAAGACACCCTATGCACGTTTACCAAGCAGCACTTATAGGAGCACACATCTGCACTATGCCCTTTAAAGTTATGGAACAGCTCTTCAAACATCCTCTCACCGATATCGGTATAGAGCGTTTCCTCAAAGACTGGGAAAAGGTTCCCGAAAAACCCTTCTAAGGGAGGTAAAGGATTGCTCAGAAAAAAGAGCCTGAGGGATATAGACGTAAAAGGAAAAAAGGTTCTCGTGAGAGTTGATTACAATGTCCCCATAGACGAACAGGGAAACATAGTTGACGATACAAGAATAAGGGCTTCTCTTCCCACCGTTGAATATCTCCTGGATGCGGGAGCAAAAGTTATTTTAATGTCCCACTTAGGAAGACCAAAAGGTAAGGACCCCAAATACAGTCTTGCTCCCGTTGCCAAGAGACTCTCAAGATACATAGAGAGAGACGTAAAACTCGCTCCCGACTGCGTAGGGGAAGAAGTTAAGGCTCTCGTAAACTCCATGAAAGAGGGAGAAGTCGTTTTATTAGAAAACCTTCGGTTTCATAAAGAAGAAACCGAGTGTGACGAAAACTTTGCGAGGGAGATCGCCAGTCTTGGAGAGGTTTACGTTGCAGACGCCTTCGGAACATGCCACAGAAAGCACGCGAGCGTCTACTTGGTTCCCAAGTTCTTAAAACCTGCAGTAATGGGCTTCTTATTGGAGAAGGAGCTCAACTACTTTGAAAAGGCTATGGTAGCTCCCCAAAGACCGGTGGTCGCAATACTCGGGGGAGCAAAGGTATCGTCCAAGCTTGAGGTTATAAAGAACCTCATAAGGAGAGTGGATAAACTCTTCATCGGTGGAGCTATGGCTTTCACCTTCTTGAAAGCCCTCGGCTATCAGGTAGGAAGTTCCCTTGTTGAAGATGACCTTCAAGACGTTGCCAGGGACCTCATAGACGTGGCTCAAAAGCTGGAAATAAAACTATACCTTCCCGTCGATTTCGTAATAGGAAAGGAGGTTTCCGAAAACACTCCTACGAAGATAGTCCCCTGGCAAGAGATACCCGACGGATGGATGGGACTGGATATAGGACCCGTTTCCGTTAAGCTTGTTGAAGAGATTATCTCGGACGCTCAGACCATCATCTGGAACGGACCCATGGGCGTTTTTGAGATAGACAAGTTTAAGCACGGAACCATAGAGGTGGCAAAACTCTTAGCGCAATCCCCCGCACTTACCATAGCGGGAGGAGGAGACACGGACCACGCCATACACAAAGCTGGTGTATTCCACGCCTTTGACTTCGTATCCACCGGAGGTGGAGCCTTCTTAGAGCTATTAGCAGGGAAAGAACTTCCCTGTCTTGTGAATTTAGACGATAAGGAGTAGCCTATGCCCGTTCCGCCGACAGCAAAACCCTTAACGGTTAAGGAGTTCGACAGGGCTGTTAGCGGAGTATGCGGAGGATGTTCCGCTTCCTGTGGATACATATCTTACTTCAAAGGCAAGGAGCTCATTGACCTATACGGGCATCCCCACGACCCAAACGGGATAGGGAGCTTCTGTACGAAAGGGATAACTTACATTCAAGAAATCCCCAAAAATCCCCTGAGGATAAGAGAGCCTCTTCTTAAGGAAAGAAACACCTTTAAGAAAATTTCTTGGGAGAATGTTAAAAACTTTCTAAGAGAAGCTCTAAAGGGAAAAGTTGCCTTCTTCTTTGACAGGTTCTCCGGTATTGAGGAGTATCTGATTGCGAGGGAACTCACAGAAGAAATCTTCACCGATAGCGTTTACCTTCCTTTTAGAAGTTCTTCCGTAAGACCCCAAGCTTGGGCGGAAAAGAGGGCTATCCTCATCTTTGAGGCTGAACCTACCTTTTCTGAAGTTATGCTGACACGCTGGATAGTGGACGCCTTTGAGAGGGACGCCTACATCCTAGCAGTTGGAAGCAGGTTCACCACGGTGTTCCAGAAGGCTACGGACAAAGTTCTAACCACTCCCGACGAGACGGTAAAAATCTTAGAAAAGATAGCAGGAGGGAATTACGAAGAGAAGGTTATTAAACTCCTTGAGCTTTTGGGGGAAGAAACTCAGGTAATAGTTGGAGACACTCTCCTTAGGAGTCCCTTCAGAAACAGGGTTTTAAACGCGGTAAAGAAGATAAGGGAAAGGTTCGGAAGTGATTACAGCTTTATAGGGAATTTCACTCCTTTTGAAACAAAAGAGCTGAAAGAGTTCCTTGAAAGGATTCAAGAGTTTGATACACTCGTGTTGTTCGGGAATCCCTTCATTTATTTGAAGGATACGGATGTCGTTGAGGGGAAAACCGTTATAAACTTTGCATACTTTCCTACAATTACTGCAAATAACAGCACTCTTATAGTCCCGAGAACTACCTACGCGGAGAGGGAGTTCATCAATAGGGGAGTAGGTTTCTTAGCTTACTCACCTCAGGTTCTTGAGAATGAGTTTCCCCAGCCTTACGAGCTACTCTCCGAGGTCATGGGAATTTCACCGAAGGTGGAGGAGTTTTTAAAGGATTTTGGAGTTTCTTTAGAAGATTTAAAGACCGCCGAAGGCGGTATCTTAATAAATAAAAAAGATATTAAGGAGTTTTCTTTTGAACCTGAAGGGGAGATTAGCTCCGAATACTGGCTGATTTGCGATAACACTCTGACGGAGGATTTGGGACACTGGAATCCCTGGACGCACTCCCTTGAAAGGGAGCAGTTCGCTTACGTTAAGGAGAGGACGAGAGGGAAACTTGGACTCGGAGATGAAATAGAGCTAAACGGAGTAAAGCTAAGGCTAAAGGTGAATAACAACATAGCCGATAAGGTGGTTTTTGTTCCGAACTCCTTTGAGGAGTTTCAACCTTTTGAGCCGGGTGTGAGAGTGGGAAGGTTGATGAAGAAGCCTTACTATCGTATTGAGGAGCTTCCTTAAGTGGTGTATTCGGCGTTCAGCTTAATGTAGTCGTAGCCGATATCGGAGGAATAGTAGGTCCACTCGTAATCCCCTTCGTTGAGCTCAACGGTTATGTCTATCTCCTTGTCCTCTTCAAGGTGTTTCTTTGCTTTCTCAAGGTTCTCGTCGTGGGGCTTTCCGTCGTAAAGCAGGTATCCTCCTACGTATATCTCCATCTTAAAGGGGTCTATTGGGAACTCGGTGCTTCCCGCGGCTGCGGCTATCCTTCCCCAGTTGGGGTCCCTTCCGAAGACTGCGGTCTTGACGAGGAGTGAGGTGGCTATCGCTTTCGCTATCTCTTTAGCCTTTATCTCCGTTATAACACTCCTGACGTTTGCCTTTATTATCTTGGTTGCTCCCTCACCGTCCGCCACTATCTGCTTGGCGAGGTTTTCAGAAACCTTCTGAAGTTCAAACTCTACGGTATCTAAGTCCGCCTCCACTTCTCCGAGGGCTATTATTCCAAAGGCGTCGTTTGTGCTTTCACATCCGTCAACGGTTATGGAGTTGAAGGTTTTTTCCGTAATTCTCTCGTGCATTCTGCGAAGGGCTATGTAGTCAAGGTCTGCGTTGGTAAAGGTGAAGGCGAGCATCGTAGCCATTGAAGGGTGTATCATTCCCGCTCCCTTTGCGAAACCGAAGGTCTCTAAATTCTTAAAGGTTGCAAAGTCATACTTTGGGAACCTGTCGGTGGTGGATATGGTCTCGGAGGCTTTTTTTAGGTCAAGGGGTTGAAGATTCTGACAGGCTTCTTCTATGGCTTTTAAGACCTTGTCTATGGGAAGGGGCTTTCCGATAATTCCCGTTGAAAAGACGAGAACCTCTTCTTTGGGAATATCCAAAAGTTTTGAGACCTGCTCCGCCATCATCTCGGCGTGCTTTACTCCCTCCTCCCCCGTTCCGCAGTTGGCGTTTCCGCTGTTTACCACGAAAGCGGATATCTTTTCCCTCTCCCGGGCTATCCTTTCGGAGTATATGACGGAACCTGCCTTGAAGTAGTTGTCGGTAAAGACGAAGGAAGCTACGCAGGGGTAGGGTAGTGCCACCACGAGCAGGTCCGGATTTCCGCTTTCTTTCAGTCCCGCTTTACCTATTCCCATTAAAATTTCCGCCATAGCATTAATCCTAAAAGATTACGCCGTATTTGGCGAGTCTTTTCCTCGCATCCCAATACCAGTCTTCCCTTCCCGTAGCGAGTCTGACAGCCATCCTGTAGTTCTCAATAGCTTTCCTTATGTAGCCGAGCTCCTCGTAGTTTCTACCGAGGTAGTAATAGATTCCTCCGTAGGTTTCCACGAGCTTTTTGGCGTGTTCTAAAACTCTTATGCTCTCTTCAAATCTCCTTAACTTAAATAGGGCTATTCCTTTCACATACCATCCCCAGAGCAGAAGCGGGTCTATCTTTGTGACGCGATCGGAGTATTTGAGGGCTTTTTTATAGTTCTTTTCCTGAATATAAATGTAAGCCGCATAAGCGAGGGCTATCTGGTTGTCGGGAAAAAGCCTTATGGCTTCTTCAAACTTCCTTAGGGCTTCCTCTCTCAGGTTCTTGTAAAAGAGCTTTTTTCCCTCTTCGTAAACCTCGTAGGATTTTTTCGTCCGTAAGAGTTTTTTCTTTATCCTTTTGAACTCTGAGGAGTTTCTCTTGAGATTTTTCGGTATTCCGAGTTTTCTGATTAACGCCGCCACCTCTTTAATCCTGTTTTCGGGAAGGGGGTGGGTGGAGAGCCACTCGGGAGGTCTTTCTTTTTCCTCTTTCTTTAGTTTCTCAAAGACCTTTATCATACATTTGGGGTCGTATCC
>WFPV01000102.1 GCA_015487405.1 Aquifex sp.
TATGGGCTTGTTCAGGAATTAGAGGAAAGGTTTAAAAAGATAGATCAAATATATGGTTAAAAAGAATTCAAAAGTTACAAAACTCGTTTTGTATAACAGCAAGGGATGTATGAAGGGGTTAGGAGTAAGGTAGATACACGAAACTTTTGGAAGCAGAAATTAAACTCTATGAAAGCTTTTTACAAGTGTTGTATAAAACAAATTTTTAAACCTTTAGCTTTTTTATTAGACTATAATTCTTTTCGGTTATGAAAAAAGGAGGTAGAAGAATGGGAGAAGTGGTTTTATGGTTTGCGGTTCCCCTTTTCCCTATATCCGTCCTCACCTTTCTCGCCTACCACTGGGCGGAGGGTAAGTTAAAGGACTTCATCATCCCTCTACTGGTTCTTTTAGCATTCTTCGGTTTGGGATTCGGAGGAGTTGATGCGGGGGGATTCCAGAAATTCTTAGCTCTCCTAGGTAGTGCGATGTTTACCTACCTGCTTTACGAAACAGAAAATCCCTTTACCTGGCTCTTTTACTACTACGGGGCTTTCACCGCTTTAAGCTGGTTTCAGCCTGAAAAAATGTTCCTGTATCTCATAGTGGGAGCTTTCCCGATAGTGGCCTTTAACTTCGTCCTCGTTCACCTCAAAGAGAGCATGAACATTGTCAGCTTTGACGACATAGCGGGACTGGGAGGATTCTCCAATCTCATATCCTTTATAAGCTCTGTTTCCGTAATAATGTTCCTTCTCGTAGCACCTGCTTACAACTTCTTCGTTCTTTACAGGGTCTTTGTAGATACACACTTCTGGGCTTCCGTGTTCTTCATAGTGTTCTGGATAGCTTGGCTCTTCTCCGGAGTTCCCAAGTTCATCAAGATGTTCTCCGGCCTTCCCAAGCTAAAGAGATACAAGCCCCTTGAAGGGGTGGAAGCTTTCGTTATTACTATCCTCGTTCTTATCTCAGTTCTATTCGTCGTATTGTAAGAGGGGGACTTCCTGGCTCGTGCTTGCGAGCCCCCTCACCATCATGTCCTCCACGAGCTTCCTGTGAACCTCTTTAAACTCCTTGTTCAGTCTCAAGAAGAAGTGATACAAAACACCGGAAGTCTCCAATCCCAATCCTTTATCTAAGAGAACCTTCTCCTCCCAGGTTTGTATTTTCCTTTTAAAGGCTTTTATTAGCGGGTTGTGGGTGTTCAGTCTCGGATACCTTGGGACGCCTACGAACTGGTATCCCCTTACCTTTCCTTCCTTTAAAAATACCTTAACGAGGTATTCCTTATACTCTACGGTGAAGGCTTCCTCCGCGTCTTCAAACACTCCGCCGCTTCCCGCGGTAACCTCACGGGTTTTTACGGCGTTGTAGTCAACGAGTCCTGTGTTCTTAACTCTCTTTCCAGCCATATTGAAGCCAGCTACGTATCCTGACTGCTGTGCCGGAGGGAAGAGGGCTATCCATCTGTGATTTCCCCAGGCGTCTATTCCCGAGGCTATGTCTCCCGCGGCGTAAACATCGGGGTCAGAGGTCTGCTGATACTCGTTTACGAGTATCCCCCCTATGGGTTTGTTAAGTTTTTTGTCCATGTGAATCTCTATATCCGTTCCTTCAACAAGGTAGGTTCTGGGTCTTACGCCGGTAGATATTATCACCATATCGGTCTCTATAAAGAAGTTCTTGTCCGTCCCTCTCCTTTTGACTTCTACGGCTTCAACCTGCCCCTCTTTTCCGTGGATTGCGGTAACTATGTGTTCTAAGAAGAACTCTATTCCTTCATCCTCTAAAGGCTTCTGGTAATACCTTGCCATCTCCTCGTCGAGCATCTTGGGAAGAACTCTGTCAAATACTTCTATGACGGTGACGTCTATACCGAGATGTCTTAAAGTCTCCGCATCCTCTATACCTATTGGTCCCGCACCTATTATGACTGCTTTTCTCACTTTTCCGGAAAGTATCCGGCTTCTTATTCTATAGGCATCGTAAAGATTTTTAGCGGTTGTTACGCCCTCCAGCTCCACTCCGTCTATCGGAGGGATAAAGGAGTAAGCTCCTGCAGCAAGCAGACACTTGTCGTAAGAGATTTCCTCTCCGTCCTTTGTTTTGACTACTTTTCTTTTATTGTCTATCCCGATAACCTCTTTTTTAGGTCTGAAGTCCACTCTATACCTTTCGTAAAACTTCTCTCCGCCTTTGTAGAACAGGGCTTCCTTGGAAATATCGTCCCTTATCACGTTTTCCATACAGTTGGGAGCGTAAGTCGGGAATTCCTCGTCCGAGAGGACTACTATCTCACTTTCCCTGTCTACGCTTCTGAAGGCTTCTATGGCACTTGCGGCTGCGGGACCGTTTCCGACTATAACAACTTTCATAAGGAAAATTTTAGCCTTCGGCAGTTTAAAAGAACTTTTAACTTAAAGGGCGTAACCCTGACATAAATCATAAAATTTTGGAAGACAAATTCTTTAAACTGAAAATCAAAGCCTGCAGAAAGCAGGCTCCGGCTACTTGTCAAGAGAA
>WFPV01000103.1 GCA_015487405.1 Aquifex sp.
CCACCCCCGAAGTGTAGGCTTCACAAATATACTCATATCCAGCCAAAGGTATTTAAGCTCTTTGCCATGTTTTTCTTTTAGCCATTTTCTTAGCTCCTTTATATGCTTGGTTGAAGAGTTTTCCAGAATGGTAAGTGAGATATCCTAAAGCTATTTGGTATTCGGTGGGAATGTCGGTTAGGGCTCTTGAGAAACATTTTAGAGGTTTTGGCATTAGGGCTACCTTTTAAGGAAAATTTTAAAACTGCTTACGCAGGTGGGTTTCTGTGTACGCACTTTAGATACGAGGTTTTAGTCCGAAAGTTTTCTATAAAAGAAATTGAACAGCGTATTAAGGAACTTGAAAGGGAAACAAAGAATATTAAACCGAATCTTGATGTTTTGTTATCAAAGCTTGACCGCATATTCGCACTTAACCCCGAAGAAGCTAACCGAATTCTAAAGCTCTTCGCTCAAGAGATAGAAATAGTTTCAAATAATGGGATTGTTCAAATAAGGGTGAAAAAAGGGTCTGCTTTACCCAAGATTTTAACGAAAAGGTTGGTTGCGGGGGCGGGATTTGAACCCGCGACCTCCGGGTTATGAGCCCGGCGAGCTACCAGGCTGCTCCACCCCGCGTTATCCATGTACTAACATTATTATACGTTTTCACCTTGTAAAAATCAAGTGAAAATGTAGTTTACGAAATAGATGAGAAGAAATCAGGAAATATGAGATGGAGAACGCCAAGTTTAGACATTGGAGGAAAGGTATTTAATGAAAATGAAGGAAGCGAGCCAAGACCAAACAGTTTCGTATTTAGCATTGTGAGAAAAACGCCTGTAAAAGTTCTTCATCCTATGTTTTATACGCCTTAAAAACCTATCTACAACATTTCTAACGACACTTCTTAAAAACTTAGCTAATGAATGCCACCAGAGATGAAAAGCTTCTGGACCTACATCTATTCCCAATTAGCCCATATCTCTATTCTCCCTCCTACTTATCTTGGCATTCTCATTTCAACTTTCTGAAAGTTTTTTAAGGACAGCTTGAGCTATGTCTGAAGGAAGAGCTTTGTATTTTTCAGAGTTTTTAACAAGGTGAAAAAGCTTTTCGTAAGGAATTATTTGTCCTGTTTTGAAGAAGTGCTGTTTAAGGATGTAATTAGCTTTATTTCCATAGTTTTGCACATCTCAGTTCAAGTTCCCTTAGGATTTCTTTTTGCTCACGAGTAGGAAAAATTCTTTCGCTGAATCTTTTCGTGTTTAATACCTAACATAACATCTTACATTTATATTGTCAAGCAGTTACATTGTTAAGTATGGGAAAGAAGAAGCAGGTGTGTTTTAGAATTGAAGAAGATGTATTAAAGGAGTTCAAAAAATGGTTAATAGACAAAGGATACAGGAGTATCAATCAGTATTTAAACAAGCACATCTACGAAGTGCTGGAGAAAGAAGGTAGATTGCCGCTCTCCTCCCTGCACCACAGATACAGGGTTTCCGAGCTGTAAATTTTTACTATAAAGATAGAAAAAGGAAAAAAAGAGTTTTCCGAAATTTCAGGAAGAGTTAATTTAAAACTTAATGGAGTGGGGACAGGTATTGACGATAATTTTCGGTGTTGCAGGGTTTATGTCTATTTTCGTGTTTTTGATTAATAAGAGAATTGAGTCTATTGAGAAGCGGTTTGACGACGTGAATAAAAGGATTGATGACCTAAGAAAAGATATGGACTATCGTTTTGAAAAGCTTGAACAAGATATGAGGGAAATCCGAGAACTTCTCTACAAAGTATTGGGAACGGAAGCAAAGAAAGGTTAAACTCTCTCAACCCTGTAATCTTTGTTTTTCACCTCAACAATCATTTCTTGTTCTTCTACTCTACTTCTTACGTGCTGGTCAAAAAAATTGTCTTAATTCGTTCCCACTAAGGATCGTAGTTATAAACGCATACTTGTTTTTGTTATTAGGTATCTAAAAATAGCTCTAACGCAAGTTCTTTTGTATAGTCATTAACCTTGTTGAAATTATCAAGTATCAAACAATCACAGTTTGTGTATTCTTTTTTTTTTTTCAAATAATAGCGATGGAACGGAAACAAAGAGGGGATATCTGACTTTGTGATACCTGTAGAATTGCAAGGTTGCCATTAGGACTGCCATTGCTTTTCCGCTTCCCACAGTCCCTGCCATGATTAAATACTTCATAGCTCTCCCTTCTGGAATTTGTCCTTTAGTTGGATGAGTCCATTCAGGAGCTCTTCGGTGTGGAACTTGTCCTTGTAAGCTTTCACGAGGAGCTTCCAGTCCCAGTAGTTGTTCTTAGCTTCTAAGAAGGAAATTTTCTCTAATTTATCTCCGTTAAATACCGCTAAGAAGCTGGAGACGAGAGGATACTGATACTTGTAATGTTCCCATAAAAGCAATCCCGCCACGAACTTCTCCTTTCCCCTCTTTTCCCCGAGCCCGATAAATCCGTGAACGTCCTTCACCTGAGAGGGGTAGAGAGTTCTCAATCCCTCTTTCAGAGGCTCTACGAGTTCTTTTAAGTCCTCTTCCGACAGGGGCTCGGTCTTTAGCTTCTCTTCCTTTAGCTCTTCACGTTTTTCCCTGTTCTCTCCTTCGTCTCCGGAAGGAAACTGAATAACTTTTCCCATACTTTTTAAATATGGCATAAGCCGTGGGTTATAATGAAGGATTATGAGGAAAGTTATAACTCTTTACTTTCTCCTTCTAAGTTTAATCACCTTCGGTTTCCCCTTCTCCTTAGGTGGTAGCACCTTAAAGGCTTTTGAGAACGAGCTCATTAGCATAGTTGACAAGGTTTCTCCCTCCGTAGTGACCATTTTTGTGGTCAAAGAAGAGAAGATGGGGAGTCCTTTTCCGGAATTTCCCTTTCCCTTCTTTGGCCCCGAGCCTTTTATAAGAAGAGAAAGAGCACTGGGGAGCGGTGTGATAGTCAAATACGATGCGGATAAAAAGGTTGCGTATATCTTGACAAACGCTCACGTTGTTGAAAACGCGGTCAGGGTGACCGTAAAGATAAACAGGGAGATATCTAAAAAGGCGGAAATAGTGGGGATAGATAAAAAGACAGACGTCGCAGTGATAAAGATAAATACCGAAGGTATCAAGGATATAGAAAAGAGAATTGCAAAGCTTGGAGACTCCAACAAGCTCAGGGTCGGACAGCTCGTCATAGCGATAGGAAATCCCTTAGGATTGGAGAGGACCGTTACGGTCGGAGTTATCTCCGCTCTCAGGAGAAGCATAGGTGTCACTCAGTATGAGAACTTTATCCAGACGGATGCGGCTATAAATCCCGGAAACTCCGGAGGACCTCTCGTTAACACGGACGGGGAGGTCATAGGGATAAACACTGCAATAATCGCCAACGCTCAAGGACTGGGATTCGCTATTCCCATAAACCTCGCCAAATGGGTTATGGACCAAATCTTAGAACACGGAAGGGTTATAAGGGGATGGCTCGGAGTAATAATTCAAGATGTAACTCCCGGCATAGCGGAAGCGGTAGGAGTTAAGGAAGGAGTTATAGTAGCTCAAGTCGTTCCCGGAAGCCCCGCGGACAAGGCGGGACTGAAGGTAGGAGACATCATCGTTGAATACAACGGTGAGAAGGTAAGGGACGCGAGGGACCTTCAGTTTAAAGTAATGAAGACAAAGCCCGGCACAAAGGTAAAGCTGAAAGTAATAAGGCAAGGAAAAGAAAAAGTTATAACCGTGACCATAGGTGAAATGCCCGAGAGTGCGGTGGCGAAGGGAACCGTATCTCCCGAAAACCTCGGTGTAATCGTTAGAGACCTAAATCCCGACGAGAGGAGGTATTACGGAGTCAGCAAAGGAGTTATTGTTGAGGAAGTTCTCCCCAACAGCGTGGCGGACTACGCGGGACTCAGACCAGGAGACATAATCCTTGAGGTTCAATATAAGCCTGTTAGGAATGCGAGGGAGTTTTACAAACTCATTGAGGAGGCAAAGAAAGAGGGAAGGAGCAGGATCTTGCTCCTTGTTAGGAGAGGAAAGTTTAATACATTTATATCCCTCCCCTTAAAATAGGAGGGTTTAAACGTGGTTCCGGATACAGAGCAAGAGTTAATAAATCAATACTTGAAGAAGATTTCTAAGATTCCTCTTCTGACCCCGGAAGAGGAGAAAGAGCTTGCAAGGAGAGCGAAGCAGGGAGACAAGGAGGCACTAAAGAAACTAGTGGAGTCTAACCTCAGGTTCGTTGTAAGCGTGGCAAAGCAGTATATCGGATACGGTCTACCCTTTTCGGAGCTCATAGCCGCGGGAAACTTGGGATTGCTGGAAGCTGCAAAACGCTTTGACCCCGACAGGGGTGTTAAGTTCATCTCTTACGCGGTCTGGTGGATAAGACAGGCGATAATGCAGGCACTTTCCCAGCAAACGGGAGCTGTCAGGATTCCTCTAAAGCAGTCCCATCTCATAAACAAGATTAGCCACATCTACGGGGAGCTCGCCAAAAAGCTGGAAAGGGAGCCCACACCTGAGGAGATAGCGGAGGAGTTCTCAAAACAGATGATAGCCAAGGAGCTTGAGAAGGAGCTCGGAAGAGAACCGACACCTGAGGAAGTAGAGGAGCGTTTCAAGAAAGAAGGTTACAAGATTTCCCCCGAAGAGGTGGAAAAATACCTGCAGGTGTGCAGGGTTCCCCTCTCCCTCGACGCACCGGTAGGAGAGAATGAAGACACCTTCTTCATAGATTTCCTCAGCAAGCACGGAACGGCGGAAGTAGAGGAAAAGATTATCCAAGAAGTAATCCAGAAGGAGATAGACGACCTCCTCAACAAGCTAACTGACAAGGAAAGAAAGGTTATAGAGCTCCGTTTTGGGCTAAAAGGAAACGAGCCCAAGACCTTGAGGGAAATCGGAGAAATCTTGGGGCTTTCCCGCGAACGGGTGAGACAACTTGAGACGAGGGCACTTAGAAAACTCAGAAGCCTCGCTATGAAGCGTCATCTGAAGGATTTCCTCAGCTAATGGAGGGCGCTTTACTTATTGATAAGCCGAAAGGCTTAACCTCTACGCAGGTCGTTGAGCAGGTAAAAAGGAAGGTAAGACAGAAGGTAGGGCATACCGGAACGCTTGACCCTATAGCTACGGGTTTACTCATTCTGCTCATCGGTAGAGCTACCCGTTTTGCCTGGGTGTTTCAAGGGCTTCCTAAAACATACGAGTTTACCGTTCAGTTCGGGGCAGAGACGGACACCTACGATGCAGAGGGAAAAGTAGTAGAGACTTACGAAGGTGAACTGGACTGCGGGAAGTTAAAGGAACTAATCCCAAGCTTCCGTGGAGAGATTGAACAAACTCCCCCTCCCTTTTCCGCGAAAAAGATAAGAGGAAAGAGGGCTTACGAACTTGCACGGAAAGGTATAGCTGTAGAACTAAAGCCCGTTAAGGTTTACGTCTACGATTTTGAACTCCTTGAGTGCAAATCTGAGGAAAAAACCGCTACATTCGTTGTGGAGATTTCCTCGGGAGGCTACGTTAGAAGTCTCGCCCACGAGCTCGGAAAAAAACTCGGGATAGGCGGATACGTAAAGGAACTACGGAGGATAAGGATAAACAACATTCACGTCTCCGAAGCGGTAAGCTTAGAGGAGTTCCTGAGCTCGGAACATCCCGAAAAATACATTCAACCTGTAGATAAGGTTATGAGATTCCTACCGGAGGTAAAGTTAAACAGCTTTCAGGTAGGAAAAGTGCTAAAGGGGCAGAGTCTACTCGTAAACATTTACGATTACAACGGACTTGTAAAGATTTATGATAACGATAAATTTATAGGAGTGGGAGAACTCCAGGGGGGAGTGCTGAAACCCCGCAGATTGTTAGTCTGATATGATTTAGAAACTTGACAAAATCTCACTCAAATTTTAATATTTTTCTGGTATTACCGGAGGTCTAAAAATGGCTTCTTCAACAAAAAGGGATTATTACGAGATTCTTGGTGTGCCGAGAAACGCTTCGCAGGAGGAAATAAAGAAGGCATACCGGAGACTCGTCCGCAAATATCACCCCGATATCTGTAAAAAACCCGAGTGTGAAGAAAAATTTAAGGAAATAAATGAAGCTTATCAAGTCTTATCCGACCCCGAAAAGAGAAAGATTTACGATATGTACGGACACGCGGGACTTGAACAGTCCGGCTTCAGCGCCCAAGAAACCACGAGAATACCCGACCTTGAGGAGATTCTAAAAGAGTTCTTTGAGGGAATCCCCTTTGACTTTGATACCATCTTTGAACGAGCCGCAGGCAGAAGAAGGGGAAGGAGGAGGAGAACCGCTTACCGCGGTGAGGATATAGTCGTCCCCGTAGAGATAACCCTTGAAGAGGCATTTAAGGGAACAACTATTCCCATAGAGATAGAAAGAGAAGTTCCCTGTGAAACCTGTGGCGGAGAGGGAGTGAACAAAAACTCCGTGAAAACCTGTCCCACCTGTGGAGGAAGGGGAGAAGTCGTTCAAGGAAACTGGTTCTTCCAGGTAAGACAAACCTGTCCCACTTGTCACGGAGAAGGAGCTATCTACGAGCCTTGTCCCACCTGTAGGGGAAGCGGAACGGTAAGAAAGAAAGAAACCATAAAGGTTAAGATACCACCCGGTGTTTACGACGGAGCGAAGCTCGTAGTTGAAGGAAAAGGACACTACGGTAGGTTCGGAGGAAAACCCGGAGACCTTTACATACTCGTTAAGGTTAAGCCCCACAAGATATTCGAAAGGAAAGGAGACGACCTATACGTTGACGTGAACCTCACCTATCCCGAAGCAGTTCTCGGGACAGAGATAGAGGTTCCGACCATAGATGGAGAGAAAGTGAAGGTCAAGATACCTCCCGGTGTGAAGGAAGGAGAAACGATAAAGGTTCCCGGCAAAGGTATGCCGAGACTAAAGGGAGGCGGCAGGGGAGACATGTACGTGAGAGTTCACATAGACATACCTAAGTATAACTTGCTTAGTAAACTCCTGGGCAATCACAAAAAAGTTGAAGAGCTCCTGAAGGAGCTCCAAGAGGTTTTACCAAAACCTGAAAGAATTGTAGAGAGGTGATGAGCCATGAAGAAGAGAAAGGCTTATTATACAATCGGTGTCGTTGCGAAGATGTATAACATTCACCCTCAAACCTTGCGGCTCTACGAAAGGGAGGGACTGCTCAAACCTTCAAGAACCGAAGGTAATACGAGACTCTACACGGATGAAGACCTTGAAAGGTTGGAATTCATTCTCTTCCTGACCAGAGAGCTCGGAGTAAACCTCGCGGGAGTGGATATAATTCTAAACCTGAAGGAGCAAATGGAAGAAATGCAAAAGCAGATAGACCAGCTCATGGAGTTCATCCAGACCGAGCTATCCAAACTCCAGGACGAGGCTTACCAGAAGGCTATAATGAAGGTGCCAAAAACCAAGGTCGTAAAGGTTGAAGAGATTCTTATAGAGAAGCAAAAGGAAAAGGAAAATGAAGGATAAGATACTCGTCCACATCTGCTGTGCTCCGGACGCCATTTACTTTTTAAAGAGGTTGCGGGAAGACTTCCCCGAAGCGGAGATAATAGGCTACTTCTACGACCCAAACATACACCCCTACGAGGAGTATAAACTCAGATACATTGAAACGGAAAGAACCTGCAGGGAGCTCGGAATAAAGCTGATAGAAGGAGAATACGACGTAGAGAACTGGCTTGAAAGAGTGAAGGGATACGAGGAGGAACCCGAAAGGGGAAAACGGTGTGAGATATGTTTTGATTACAGGTTAGAACGCTCCGCAAAGGTGGCAAAAGAACTGGGCTGTAACTACCTTACCACCACCTTGCTGATGAGTCCAAAAAAGAGCATTCCCCAGCTAAAGAGAGCGGGCGAAAGGGCAACGAACGGGACAGGGATAACCTTCTTAGCCCTCGACTACAGGAAAGGCGGCGGAACCCAGGAAATGTTCAAGCTCTCTAAGGAGAGGGACATATACCAGCAGGACTACTGCGGATGCATCTACGGGCTCTTTAAACAGAAAGAGATTCCCATTCCGTGGGATTTAGTGAGCGTAAAGGGGAGAGCTCCGGGCTCCAAGGAGGAGAGAATATTCTTCAAAGAAGCCAGAATTCTTGCGGAATCTTTGGGATTTCCTGTAAAAGAGTATGAGTTTCCCTTCCTAAGCTGGAAGCTTTTAGAGGGAAAGATAGAGGTTGATAAAGAAGTTATCCCCTCCTTCGTTGTGCCCTACTCCCAATCCATAAGGGGAGTTGCCAAGGGAAGAGTTGAGAGAGTTGTTGGCGATACACTTTTTTTGAATAAACAAAATGTGAAGATAATCCTTTCTGAAGATTTCAAAGCCTTCCCATTGGAAAGGATTACGGGGCTCAGCAATCCTACCTTCGTAGTCCCCAAACAGTTTAAGGAGAAGCTTTTAAACGGAAAGGTTGTAGCGACCTTGAGAACGGAATTCCTCCCCGAAAAGAGCGAGGTTATGCTGATAGGACGCGAAGACGGAAAGAAATACCTCGGAATTCCCGCGGACACCCTCCAAGATTTAAGGGGGATAAGCCTAAAGAGGTTGGAAAGCATCCTTAAGGAAAAGGAGAGGGAGATTAAGGAGGGAGAGCTTACCGTAGTTCTCCTCGGAGCGGAGAGCTATGGAAGAGTAGGAAGTAATTTCGTGAGAGATCACCTCGGTAGGGATGTGGATAAATTCATTGACTGGCAAAGCTTATAAGAACTTTTTAATATCCTAATATTGTTATATAATTATAATAATATACTGGAGGAGAATAGATGATGTTACTGCTCCTTTTTGCCTTTATAGGCTTTTTGTTTGCTGAAGAGAAAAGCTTGGACTTTTTCATCAAAAAGGCTCTGGAAAACAACTTAGAGCTCAAGGCTGAAAGGAACAAAGTGAAATCTTACGAGTATGAGTATAAATCAGTTCGGGGAATGCTCTTTCCTACCTTCAAACTCAGCGAAACCTACACCAAGACGGA
>WFPV01000104.1 GCA_015487405.1 Aquifex sp.
GGAACCTTTGTAAACTTCATCCTCTGGACCATAATGATTGTTCCCGTTGCGGTAGAAATTCTCTTCCAGCTCTTACCTCTCTCCTTGGGATGGGTTGACGAAATAAATCCTCTCCTTGCAAGAACACTGTTCTGGTTCTTTGGACACCCCGTAGTTTACTTCTGGCTACTTCCCGCATACGTAGCCCTTTACACGATACTTCCTAAGATTGTTTCCGAAAAAGGAAAGCTTTACTCCGACGTTGGAGCAAGACTTGCATTCATTTTATTCCTACTATTCTCTCTACCTGTAGGACTTCACCACCAGTTCACGGACCCCGGAATTACCAATACCTGGAAGCTTATCCATGCACTATTCACCTTCGGTGTTGCACTTCCTAGTATGATTACTGCATTCACCGTAGCGGCTTCCTTAGAATACTCCGTTAAGGCAGAGCATCCTGAGCTTAAGAACTCTAAGTTCTACTGGTGGACCTTCCTACCTTACCTCAGACTTGAAGGTAACAAGTGGTTATTCCCCTACTTCTTTGCAGGATTGGTTCTATTCTTCTTCGGAGGAATTACGGGAATAATTAATGCTTCTTACAACTTAAACCTCGTAGTTCACAACACTGCATACGTTCCCGGACACTTCCACACAACGGTTGGAGGACTCGTTCTACTCGTATTCCTCGGAATGGCTATATACATGACCTCTAAGCTCAGAGGAACTGATGTTAAGCTAAAGGGACTTGCGGCTATCGCTCCCTACTTCTGGATGCAAGGAATGTTCATGTTCTCCTACGCTATGATGGTAGGAGGAGTCTTAGAAGGATTTCCCAGAAGAACCAACTCCGGACTCACCTACCTCAATCCGGACTCCCCTTATTACAGACCCGAATGGGTAGGATACGCTCAGCTTTCAGTGGTGGGAGGATTTCTCCTTGCAATAGGATTTGCATTCAGCTTTGCGTCCCTTATAGCAACTCTTCTTGCACCTAAGGTTAGGGAAAGTGTTATAGAGTTCCCGATAGCTGACGCTTACCACGGTGAGCCCGCACCTCTTCTCAACAACCTCAGAACCTGGACTGTTGCCGCAATATTGTTAGCGATACTTTCTTACATTCCTGCACTCTACGACGCATCCGCAAGAGGAGTATTCTTCAACTCCCCCGCTTACAATGAGAAGTTCCCCGTTCCTCTAAAACAAATGCAACCCTCTGAACACAAGATTAAGGAAAAAGCAGAAAAGGAAACCAAGGAGGTCGCCAAGAAGTGAGCCTTTTCCTCTCCCTTCTTTTACTACTTTCTTTTCTCTTCGCCCAAACAGGGAGCACCGGAATACCTCCTAATGAGGCAAAAACTTTAGATACCTACGTTCCTGGAGACATAACGCTTGTAGATACCGAAGGTCACGAATTTAAGCTCTCCGACCTAAAAGGTAAGCCCATTGTCCTGAGTCCTATTTACACTACTTGCAAAGCTTCCTGCCCGATAATTACGAAAAACCTAAAGAAGGTTATTCCAGAAGTAGGAACCCCCGGAAAGGATTTCTGGGTTATTAGTTTTACTTTTAACCCGAAAGATACCATAGAAGATATAAAGAGATTTAAAAGGGAATACGGACTTAATACACCCGGCTGGATTGTTGCTAAGGCTAAAACAAAAGAAGACCTCTTCAGGTTATTGGATGCAATAGATTTCAGGTTTATGACAGCAGGGGAAGACTTCATTCATCCCAATATTGTAGTAATACTTTCCCCTGAGCTACAGATAAAGAAGTACTTCTACGGAGTGACTTACGACAAGTATGAACTCATCAACGCTCTCAGATACGCTAAAGGAGAGCTTGCTCTTCCCGATAAGTTCAGGAGTTATCTGTTTATAATCGGGCTTTTCGGAGTGGTGGTGACGAGTATATATATCCTCTATACCTTAAACAAGATACTTCAGAGGAGGAAGAAATACGCGTAAATTCCCGCAACGATTATTCTATAAACTCCAAATACCCACAGTCCGTGTCTTTTTAAATAATTAATAAATAGTTTAACTACCGCTAATGCGGTGATGAAAGAAGTAACGAGGCCTATTCCTAAAACCTGCCAATTTTCCCCGCTGAAGTTACCTCCACTCTTTATGAGGTCGTAAGTTGTTGCCGCAAGCATAGTGGGAACTGCCAGTAGAAAAGCAAACTCTGCTGCTGTTTTTCTATCAAGTCCAACGAGCAGTCCGCCTACAATGGTAGCTCCCGAGCGGGACACTCCAGGAATCATAGCGAGACTCTGAAACACCCCTATTAGAACAGCTTTCCAGTAGGGAAGTTCGTCTACGTTGTGTAATGGGGCTCTCTCTCCGAGGGTTTTGTCAATGAGTATAAGGACTATTCCTCCCAGAATTAGTGATATAACCACTACAAGGTCGTTTCCTATGAGATAGCCCTTTATAAGTTTGTAGAGCAGAAATCCTAAGATACCTGTAGGTATGAAGGCTAAGATTATTCGCTTCCAGGTTTCTACGTCTTTTATTAGCCTTTCAAAGTAAAGGACTACGACCGCGAGGATAGAGCCGAGCTGAATGGCTATCTCAAAGCTCTTGACAAATTCTGTATGCTTTATGCCGAGTATGTGAGCCGCTAAGATGAGGTGACCCGTTGAGGAAACGGGCAGAAACTCAGTAAGTCCCTCTATTACTCCTAAAATTACTGCCTGCTCCGGAGTCATAGCTCCTCCACCTTTATTCTTCCCTCATATATAGCTCTTCCTACGACTACACCTTCAACGATATTGTAGAGCTTTTTCACATCCTCTAAGGAGGAAACGCCGCCCGAGGCAAGGACTGGCTTCTTTACGAACTTCTTTATCTCCTCGTAAGGTTTTGTATCCACCCCTTCCAAACTCCCATCCCTCTCAACTATGGTGTAGAGGTATCCCCAGACGGGTTTGTCTTCATACCTCTTTGCGAGCTCATCAGGAGTTAGGGGAGTTTCCTCAAGCCATCCTCCTACAGCTATCTTTCCACCCTTTGAGTCTATGGCGAGAATAACCTTGTCGGGGAAAGACGCTAAAATCCTCTCAAACTTCTGTGGGTTCTTTACGGCGAGTGTTCCTACTACAATGTAGTCTACTCCAGTGTCAAAAAAAGTTTTAGCGGTTTCGTAATTCCTGATTCCTCCACCCACCTCTATCTCTCCGGGAAATACCTTCCTTATATTCTCTAAATGTTTCAGATTTACCGGTTTTCCTTCTTTTGCACCGTCAAGGTCAACGACGTGAAGTTTCTTAAAACCAAGCTCTCCGAAAAATTTAGCAACATCCGCAGGATTTTCGTAGTAAACCTTAGATTTCTCGAACTCTCCCTTGTAGAGTCTTACTACCTTTCCCTCTTTTATGTCTATTGCGGGAATGATAAACTCCTTCAGGTTCAAAGGACGACCTCCTCCATGGGCATAACGGGACCCTCGTAGCAGACCCTCTTTATATATCCGCCGGCTGTTTTAACAACGCATCCTAAGCACACTCCCCATCCGCAAGCCATCCTCTCCTCTAAGGAGAAGTAAACCTTATGTCCAGTTTTCATTCGCTTTATGGTCTTTAGCATAGGCTTGGGACCGCAGGCGTGAACAACCCAGTCTGTTGGAAACTCCTTAAGTATCTCCGTAGCATAGCCTTTCCTTCCGTAGCTCCCGTCGTCGGTAAAAACTTCATACTCAAATCCTTTCTTCTCTAACCACTCAAGTATTCCGAGGTGTTCCCTGCTGCGCGCTCCGTAGACTATAAATACCTTTTTACCGAGCCTTCTGAGCTCCTTAGCTAATAGGGTAAGTCCCGCGAGTCCTACACCTCCTCCGAGAAGCAGGTGTTTATCGCCTTCGTAGGAAAAGAGTCTTTTTCCTAAGGGATAAAATGTCTGAATGCGCTCTCCCGGTTTTCTCTTTGTAAGGATAGCTGTTCCCCTTCCGAAGACCTCGTAATAAAAGATGGCTTTGTCTTCCTCTATATCCGCAAAGGCGAAGGCTCTCCTTCCCATAGGGTCGTAAGTCTCGTTGGGTTTTATCATCGCGAAGTGCCCGGGTTTTACTTCCTTTAAGTCTTCCTCCGGGAGCCTGAGGACGAGTTTGTAGAGTCTGCCCGAGATGTATGTGTTTTCTAAGATTTCCGCGGGAACGTCCCTTATCATTAGATTAGATACTTTAGCATAAAACGGAGTTAAAATATTGTTTTAGAATTTTTAATCTAACGCTCCAGAAGGAGGGTAAGAATGGACCTATATGAATACGAAGCTTACGATAAGATTTTTAAGAAATACGGAATTCCCGTTCCCCGTTATATGTTCGTTGAGCACATTACTGACGATGTGGTTGAGTTTGTAAATCAATTAGGTGAGTGTGTTGTAAAGTCTCAGGTTCTCGTCGGAAAGAGAGGAAAAGCTGGAGCGGTGAGAGTATGCTCCAATCCTGAGGAGGCTCTCCAGGAGATAGAAACGCTCCTCCAGATGCCCGTTTACGGAGAGATGCCCGTTGGTGTTCTTGTAGTAGAAAAGGCTAATATCGTAAAGGAGCTTTACGCTTCCATAGTATATTCAACGGACCACAGGGCACCCGTTCTAACGCTCTCCTTGGAAGGCGGTATGGACATTGAGGAGGTTCCCCCTGAAAAGGTAAAGAGCTGGCCCATTAATCCCTTGAAAGGGTTATACCCCCACATGGTTAGGAATTACCTCCTTGAGCTGGGATTTCCCCACGAGTATATGTCCGTTCTGAGAAAGTTATCCGAGGTTATAGCAAAGATGTGGGAGGCATTCTGGGGAGCCGAGGCGAGACTCCTTGAGATAAACCCCCTCGCAATCGTTGACAAGGGAGGAAAGTTGGACGTTCTTGCCCTTGACGCGGTCGTGAAGATAGACGACGACGCTTCCATACCTCCCGCGAAGATTTACGGAGTGAGAACGGCACTAAAGAGACCTCCCACGGAAAGGGAAATCGCCGCTGCGGAAATAGACAAGGATGACCACAGAGGAAAGGCAGGTTCTTACGTAGAAATGGACGGAGATATAGCAATGATGACCTTCGGTGGAGGTGGTTCTACGGTTACGATAGAAACCTGCTACGAGATAGGCTTAAAGCCCGCCAACTTCACCGACATCGGCGGAAACCCCCCTGCGGAGAAGATGTATAAGATAACGAGGATTATTCTCTCTAAACCCGGAATTAGGGCTGTCCTGATAGCGGGAGGAACGGCAAACAACACCAGAATAGACGTCACTCTCGGAGAGGGAGTCGCGAACGCTCTCAGAGACCTCAAGAAGGAAGGAAAGCTTGACCCCAACTGGATATTCGTCGTTAGAAGAAACGGACCTGAAGCAGAAAAGGGTCTCAGGATGCTCTACGAAGCCTTCAAGGAGTGCGGAATTAAGGGAGAGATATACGACTCCACTCTTCCCCTAACGGAGGCTCCCGTCAGACTAAAGCAACTCCTTGATAAGTGCCAAGCGAGGAAGTTAGAAGAGCAAGAACAGGCTAAGGAGGGACACACCTTTACCGACGAGCAGGCTTCAGACCTCGGTATGTAGTTCTTCCTTTTTCTTTTTCTCTATTAACTCTTTAAATTTTTCTCCTCTTTCCACGTAATTCCTGAACATATCAAAGGAGGAGCAAGCCGGGGAAAACAGTAAAATCTCTCCTTGTCCCCTCCTTTCAAAAGCTTTGTTTACAGCCTCCTCAAGGCTACCGCATGTAATAACTTCTACAAAATCTTTAAAGCTTTCTTTTATCTTCTCTTTTGTTTCACCTATAGCGAGAACGAGCTTGACGTTTTTAAGGTAGGGAACGGCAACGCTGAAGTCGTCCCCCTTGTCCTTTCCTCCTACAATTAGGATAATTCTTCTGTCGGGAAAGCTCCTGAGAGCAGAGATTAAAGCGTTCACGGTGGTTGACTTTGCGTCGTTGTAAACCTCCAGGTCTTTGACTTTCCCAAGGTATTCCAAGCGGTAGGGAAGTCCTCTAAACTCGTAAAGGATTTCTTCAAAGTCTGTAGGCTCTATTCCGAAATTTAGAGCTATCAGAGAGACTACCGAGGCGTTAATAACATTATGAAAGCCCTTTATTTTTAGATGCTTAGGACTGAAGAGCTTTTTACCTCTGTAGTAAACCGCTTCTTCCGAAATCTTGAGTTCCGATAGGAGTATCTTTTGAGCCTCCGAAGGAGTTCTTTTAATTTCCTCAAGGGAGTCGTTCAGTATAAGGATGTCTTCGGGTTTCTGGTTTTGGAAGATTTTATACTTGCTCCGTAGGTAGTCTTCCATATTGGGGTGCCAGTCGAGGTGGTCCCTCGCGAAGCTCACAAAAGCTCCGAGTTGAGGTCTAAATATCTTCAAGGTTTTTCCTTGAAAGGAGGAGATTTCTAATACGGCGAAGCCGTCTTCAGAATCTAAAACAATATCAGAAAAAGGTCTTCCTATGTTGCCTCCTTCGTGAACCTTGGGGAGAAACTCTTTTAGGATTAGGTAGGTTAGCCGTGTTGTCGTTGACTTTCCGTCCGTTCCTGTTATCGCTATAACTTTCCCTTTGAAGAACCTGTAAGCGAGCTCGGTTTCTCCTATGACTTCTTTTCCGAGCTTTTCGGCTTCCCGCCAGAGCGGGTGGGAGGGAGGAACTCCGGGGGAGAGGACTACCGTATCAACCTCGTTCAGGACTTCTTTCCAGAGCTGGGGATTTTCCTTGTCGTCTCCGGTATAGACCTTATAGCCTTTCTTTTTAAGGAGCTTTACCGCAGCTTTTCCGCTCTTTCCCAGTCCCCAAACTAAGAAGCTCATCCGAGTTTTTCCTTTATTTGGGATACTTCCGCAAGAGTCTCGTAAGGGTTCTTCTTCTCCGTTTCCCATACGAAGACGTTGTTCCTGTGAAGTATCCACTTTGCAGTGTTGCTCTTGGGATGAAAGCCGCTTATGACGAGGTTGACGTTCCGTCTGACGAGTTCCCGAGCTACGCTCTCTTCTTTGTTCTTTTCCTCATTTCCGTTAAAGTTTATGACCTCTGGTTTTCCACTTCCCTCTTTAAAGATTAGGATTTTTTCAGTCTCTCCAAAATCCTTTGCTATGTGTCCGTCTTTGGTAAGAACTGCAATTTTTAGTTTGTCATCCGCACAGCAGGGCTCATAATGGATGAAAACCATCTCTACGTTCGGAATCTCCTTCATGATTTTCTGCTCTATGGCGTCCGCTATCCTGTGGCTCTTTATGAAGTCCGAGGTGTTTATGGATATGACGGCGTCTATAAAGAGGTGTCCTCCTGCATTTCTAGCGAGTAACCTCCTTATTTCTACTACTTCAGGAAAGGAAAGAATAATTTTTTTAATCCTCTCTATAGTCTCGCGATCCGCAGCAATGTCAAGGATTGCTCCCACTTGTTCTTTCAGGAGGTTTATAGCTGTGTAAAGAACTATAAGAGCGATACCTATCGCCACGTATCTCTCTATGTTGTATCCCACGTAATAAGAAGTAAGACTCACTAAAACTAAGAGAGAGGAAAAGGCGTCCGTAAGGGTGTGGTAAGAGTCTGCGATTAGGGTGGGTGAGTTTAGTTTTTTACCGGCTCTCCTCTCCAAGAAGGAAAGCGTTAGGGAAGTGGTTATTGAGAAGATAACTATGCCGATACCTATCGGTAGGTTTTCTTTATCTATCTTTATCTCCCCCTTTAACGCTCGGTGGATTATCTCCCAGGCTGTGAATATGAGGAAGAAGGATATGACGATGGCACCGATATTTTCAAGCTTGTAAAGTCCGTAGGGAAAGCGCTCGTTCTTTACTTGGGAAAACTTTATAGAAAGGAAGGCGATTAAAGAAGCGGAGGCGTCGGATAGTGAGTGAATGGCGTCTCCTATAAGGGAGAGACTCCCGCTCAGTAGTCCCCCAATAAGCTTCAGGAGGGATTGAAGGAGATTAAGTCCTAAGGATACGAGTGCCCAGTGCTCTTTTTTCATATTACTTCCACCCAGACTCCTTTTAAGTATAAGGTGTTAGGCATCTGGAGAATCCAGGGATGGTCTAAATCCTGAAAGGTCTTTGCTATCACCTTGACCTGCCTCCTCACATCGTAGGAAGCTGCGAGTAAAACGTCAAGGAGGTGTTGCTCGGTTATATGGAAGGAGCAGGAGAATATGGCTAAATACCCTCCGGGTTTTGCGATTTTAAGTCCCCTCACGCAGAGCTCCTTGTATCCCCTGAGTGCGTTGGGAACCGCAGCTTTGTTCTTGGCAAAGGAAGGTGGGTCTATGATTATTACGTCAAACTTCTCCTTCTTCTTATACAGTTCTCTCAAAAAATCAAAGGCGTTAGCCTTCACCCACTTTATCTCTCCAAGTCCGTTTAGCTCTGCGTTTTTTTGAGCAACTTCCAAGGCAAGCTCCGATATATCCACACCTATCACTTCTCCCGCTCCCGCCTTTTTCATATTTAGGGCAAAACCTCCCGTGTGACAAAAAACGTCCAAACACCTATCGCCGGGCTCTACGAGGTTTCTTACGAATTTTCTCGCGTTCCTCTGGTCTAAAAAGAAACCTGTCTTTTGCCCTTCGGGAATGTTTATGTAGTATTTAAGGTCGTGTTCCCAGATAGTAATTTCTTCGGGCACTTCTCCGTATATAACTCCCTCCTCTACGTCTAAACCTTCCACTCTCTTTGCTATTTCGTTCACCTTCTCGTAAATACCTTTAGGTCTCAGAAGCTCCACAAGGGTATCTATTACTACATCTCTGAACTGATTCATTCCGTAAGTGGTAAATTCCACCGCAAGGTAATTTCCGTAAACGTCAACGATGAGCCCGGGAAGGAGGTCGCCTTCTGAGTGAACGAGCCTGAAAGCGTTGCTGTTGATGTAGAGCTTTTTTCTATACTCGTAAGCCTGAACTATCCTCTCTCTGATAAGCTCAGGGGAGATGGGTTTATCCTTTTCAAAAGAGAGTAGTCTTATAGCGATGTTGACCTCAGGGTTTATGTAGCCGTAGCCTAAGAACTTCCCGTTTACGTCTCTTACTACTACGAGATCTCCTTTCTTGGGCTTTCTTGAAAAGGAGGCTATCTCCGGTCTGTAAATCCAAGGGAAGAATCCCCTTATCCTATCCTCTACTCCGGGTTTTACTCTGACTTGAAGCATAGTATTATAATTTACGGTTTTACAAAAGCTCTATAGACTACAAACAGTAAAACTGCGAATGCGTGGGATAAGGTAAAGAGAATCAAGCCCTTTGCACCGAACCTTTCCCCTATAAGTAGCATAATTAGTGCGGTCAGGAAAAACCTTACGGGAAAAGTCAGGAGGGGATTTCTTCCTTGCTTAGACCTCCTGTAAATATTCCCTGCGTATAACAAGCCCGATAAAAAACCTACTATAATAATTAGAGCGAATTCCATCTGTTATGAGAGTATTCTACAATGGAAAAGGTTTTACTGATCTTTGATTCAGAAAAATTCTTAGAAGAATTCCTGAAAATTTCAAATGAATTGGGGTACAAGTTTGAAAGGAGGGGTAATTTAATCTTATTAGGGAGAAACTTATCTGAGGAAGAGCTCGCAGCTATATTCTACGAAACAGAAGCCGAAGTTTTAAAACACGTAAAGCTGTATAAAGGTGAATTTGATGATATGAGCTGTGAAGGTTTATTAGATATTGTTCCTAAAGTTGAACCAATAAACGATTTTCTTGACGAATTTCTTTTTAAGAATATAGGAAAACTCCTTGTTAACACGAAAATTTTTTTCCATCCTATAATTTCTGTAGAGAAAAAAAGAGTGTGGGCTGTTGAAGCCCTATGCCGTCCTCCCGTTCATATTGTAGACCTGCTAAATGTGGGAAAGAAATCCTCCCAGTTTTCAGAGGTTTACTGTAGGGATAAAGCCTTAGAGAGATTTTCTCAGCTTGGAGATTCCCAGCTTTACTTATTTTTGAACTTTCATCCTAAGTTTTTGAAGAATCCTCTTGAGAATTTCGGGGATTTTATCTCTTCCGTTTACCTTTATAACTTAAAGCCGGAGCGTATAATCGTTGAGCTTACGGAACACGAAGCGATGGAAATGAGCGCCATAAAGAACCTTATCTCTTTTCTAAAATCTGAAAAAGTAAAAGTAGCCTTGGACGATATAGGAACGGGTTACTCGGGACTCTTCTATCTCTCCGAGTTAAAGCCTGACATCATTAAGATAGACATGGAACTAATTAGAGACATCCACAAACATAACTTAAAAAAAGTAATAGTGAACTACCTCATTCGAATGGCACACGATAACGGTATAAAAGTAGTAGCCGAAGGTGTAGAAAAGATAGAGGAACTGGAAACGGTGGTTTATATGGGAGTGGACCTCATACAGGGCTTCCTCTTCTCCAAGCCTACCGAAAATCCGAACTTTGAGGAGATAGATAAAAAAGCGGAGGAGCTCCTATCTTCCGTGTAGGACCTGAAGGGGATTTACCTTCAGGTTTTCTCCTCTCTCTTTAAGTTTTCTGTAGCTCTTTATGGCTTCTAAAACTGCGTATCCTGCCCTTACGGTAGTGTAGTAGGGAATGTTGAACTGAACCGCCGCCCGCCTTATGTGGTAGGCATCGCTCTTTTCTCTCTTTCCAGTTGGGGTGTTGATTATGAGGTCTATCTCACCGTTTATAATCATATCAACTACGTTCGGTCTTCCTTCCGAGACCTTCTTTACGAGCGTGGCAGAAATTCCGTGCTCCTTTAAAAACTTGTAAGTTCCCGAGGTGGCGAGTATGCGAAATCCCAGCTCAAGAAATCCCTTTGCAAGGTCAAGAATTTTGGGTTTATCCCTGTCCGCAACGCTGATAAAAACGTTTCCTTTCTCGGGCAATCTGTATCCTGCGGAGAGCTGAGCCTTGTAGTAAGCCAGTCCGAACTCCTCGTCTATTCCCATAACTTCTCCCGTGCTCTTCATCTCCGGACTCAGGAGTGGGTCAACTTCGGGAAAACGTTTCCAGGGAAAGACAACTTCTTTAACGGAGAAAATCTTTTTATCCTTGGGCAGGAAGTCGGAACAAACGTGAGCTTTACCCTCCTCTAATCTTTTAAATACCTCCGGTAGGATTTCCCTCAGTTTTTTACCTATCAAGATTTTAGTCGCTATTTTTGCAAGGGGATAGCCTATGCTCTTACTCACGAACGGCACAGTCCTTGAAGCCCTCGGGTTCACCTCTAAGACGTAAATCTCTCCGTTTTGAACCGCAAACTGGACGTTTATCAATCCTCTTACTTCTAAGGCTTTCGCGAGCTTACGGGTTTGGGACTTTACCTCCTCCACTATCTCGTCGGGTAAGGTATAGGGGGGAATGGAGGTCGCACTGTCCCCCGAGTGAACTCCCGCTTCCTCTATGTGCTCCATAACCGCACCGATCAAGGTGTCTTCCCCGTCCGAAACCGCATCAACGTCCAGCTCAACACTGTCAACGAGAAACTTGTCTATAAGAACGGGTCTTTCGTAGCTTACGCTGACAGCTTCCTCCAGGTATTCCTTCAGCTCACTCTCGTCGTGGACTATGCGCATAGCCCTTCCGCCAAGCACGTAAGAGGGTCTGACTAAGACCGGGTATCCAATTTCCTCAGCAACCTTGAGTGCTTCTTCCTTGCTTCTTGCCGTCCCGCTTTTGGGTTGCTTTAAACCGAGTGAGATTATGAGCTGTCTGAAAAGCTCCCTGTCCTCCGCCCTATCTATGTTTTCGGGGGATGTTCCGAGAATGTTGACACCTGCTTTCTTCAAAGGAAGAGAGAGCTTCAAGGGGGTCTGTCCACCAAATTGAAGAATAACACCGTAAGGTCTTTCTTTTTCTATTATGTCCATAACGTGTTCAAAGACTATCGGCTCAAAGTAGAGCTTGTCCGCGGTGTCGTAGTCTGTGGAAACGGTCTCGGGGTTGCAGTTCACCATGATAGCTTCATATCCCTCTTCCTGCAAGGAAAATACCGCGTGAACACATGCGTAATCAAACTCTATACCTTGACCTATACGGTTGGGACCACTCCCCAGAATAATAACCTTTTTGGACATATCAGGAAAATTTTAAAATATTATGTTCAATGGAGCTCATCTTTGAAAAATCCCGTAAAGGCAGAATAGGCTATAAGCTTCCGGAATTAGACGTTGATGAAATAGATTTTAAAGAAGTAATACCAGAAGGGTATCTAAGGAAAGAGCTAAACCTTCCGGAAGTTTCCGAGCTTGATGTCGTAAGACACTACACGAAACTCTCTCAGCTAAATTACGCGGTTGATACTACGATGGTTCCCCTTGGTTCCTGCACTATGAAGTATAATCCTCGTATTAACGAAGAAATCGCTTCCAATCCCAAGCTTACTAATATTCACCCTTTCACTCCTGAGGAATATATACAGCCCATCTTGAAATTAGCTTACGAGCTTAAGGAGCTCCTTAAAGAGCTTGGCGGGTTTGCGGATGTCTCACTTCAACCCGCGGCGGGTGCTCAGGGGGAGCTTCTCGGTCTTCTTTTAATAAGGGCTTACCACGAAGATAGGGGAAACAGAGATAAGAGGGTTATCCTCATTCCGGACAGTGCCCACGGGACGAATCCCGCAACTGCGGCTATATGCGGTTTTGATATAAGAGTGGTTAAAAGCGATAAAAAGGGTGAGCTTGATTGGGAGGATTTTAAGAAAAAGCTCAAAGAGGACGTTGCGGCGTTGATGATAACGAATCCAAACACCTTAGGAATATTTGAGAGAAGAATAAAGGAAGTAGCTGATGAGCTTCACGAAAGAGACGCTCTCCTTTACATGGATGGAGCAAACTTTAACGCCTTGGTGGGTAAGTTCAAGCCCGGGGAGTGGGGAGTGGACGTTATGCACTTTAATCTTCATAAGACCTTTTCAACACCCCACGGCGGCGGGGGACCCGGTGCGGGACCGGTGGGAGCATCAGAAAAGCTAAAACCCTACCTCCCCGTTCCTCAAGTAGAGTTTGACGGAGAACGTTACTATCTGAACTGGGACATTCCCAAGAGTGTAGGGAAACTTCTTACCTTCTACGGGCACTTCCTCGTGTGGGTAAAAGCCCTAGCCTACATACTCACATACGGAAAGGAAATCGGGAAGATTTCGGACTTTGCGGTGTTAAACGCAAGATACCTAAAACATCTCCTCAAGGAAGTGTTGAAGGACCCTTATCCCGATACTCCCTGTATGCACGAGTTTGTGCTTTCTGCCTCTAACTTGCTTAAATACGGCGTAAAGGCGGGAGATGTAGCAAAAAGAATTCTGGATTATGGCTTTTACGCACCTACGATGTATTTCCCACTAATTGTGAAAGAAGCCCTCATGATAGAGCCGACGGAGACAGAAAATCCCGATACACTGCATAGGTTTGCAAAGGTTATAAAGAGAATAGTCTTAGAAGCTAAGAAAAAGCCCGAGCTAGTAAAGAACGCTCCTTTCAAAACACCTGTGAGAAGGATAAAAGAGGCTGAAGCTAACAGAAATTTAATCCTAACCTACAAGGATGTTGTTAAGAGTAAGGAATCTTAAGAAGGTTTATCCTAACGGCACTCAGGCACTGAAAGGTATAAACCTGGAAGTTCGA
>WFPV01000105.1 GCA_015487405.1 Aquifex sp.
CATAGAAAGACCCGACGAGGGAGTCTGGAAGGTTTCCCTGAGAGCCAAGGACGACGTGAACGTAGGAAAGATAGCGGAAAGGCTCGGAGGAGGAGGACACAGATACGCCTCGGGAGCAAAGATAAAGGCGAGAGACTACAAAGAAGCTTTAAATAAAGTTCTTGAAGCTATAAGAGCAGAGCTAAAGACCCAGAAGGTTCACGCTTAATGGCACTCTTCGGTGCCCACGTTTCCGCCGCCGGCTCTATCTTAAAAACCTTTGATAGGGCAAAAGAGATAACTGCCGAGGTCTTCCAGTTTTTCTTAAGGAGTCCCCGCGTTTGGAGCTGGAAAGGAGTTAACCAAAAGACGAAGGAAGCTTTTAAGAAGAAGTTGGAGGAGTTCAAAAATCCCATAATTGTCCACGCTCCTTATCTTTTGAATCTCGCTTCTCCCAGAGAGGAGCTAAGAAGACGCTCCGTGGAAGTTTTCCTTGAAGAACTAAAGTTCTGCGACGAGGTGGGAATCCACTACTACAACTTCCATCCCGGAACCGCCACAGGGATAACCGACGAGGAGGGACTAAGGAACGTAATAAACTCCCTGACGGAGATATTTTCTCACTACGAGCCTAAGAGAACCACAGTCCTCCTTGAGAACACCGCGGGAGAGAGGGGAGACCTTGGGAAGAATTTTCAAGAGTTAAAAATAATTATGGACGCCCTTGCGGGCGTGAAGTTAGGAGTGTGTTTAGACACATGTCACGCCTTTGCCTACGGTTACGAGCTAAACACCCCGAAAGGCTTTGATAAGTTTAAAAAAGAAATAGAAAACACCGTAGGTCTTGAGAGTATAAAAGCCGTTCACTGCAACGACAGTAAAGTGCCCCTTGGCGGGAGAAAAGACAGACACGAACATATAGGAAAAGGCTACATAGGTTTAGAAGGCTTTAAAAATCTACTCAAGGACGAATACTTTTCAACCCTTCCTTACTACCTTGAGACTCCCAAGGAAGGGAATATGGATATAGTTAATTTAAAAATCCTGAGGGAGCTGAGTTGTTCGTAAGAGTAAGGAGCGGCGGAATCTGGGGAGTGGAGGGATTTCCCGTAGAGGTTGAGGTGGATATATCCCAGGGACTCCCGAGCTTCAGCGTAGTAGGACTTCCCGACAACGCGGTAAAGGAGGCAAGGGAACGCGTAAGAGCCGCGATAAAGAACTCGGGATTCAGTTTTCCGTTGAAGCGTATAACCGTGAACCTTTCACCCTCCGATATAAAGAAACAGGGAACCTTTTACGACCTTCCCATGGCTGTGGGAATTTTAGCGGCTACGGGAGCGGTGAACCCTCAAGACTTTGTAATCTTAGGAGAGCTCTCCTTAGACGGTAAAGTGAAGCGAGTGAACGGAATTTTACCAGTTTTAATCTCCTTGAAGAAAAAGGGATTCAAGAAGTTTGTCATTCCCTTGGAAAACTTGGAGGAAGCCTCTCTGGTCAGCGACGTAGAGCTCTACGGTATAGATACGCTGAAGGAAACGGTTGATTTCCTAAACGGAAAAATATCTTTAACACCGCGAAGTGGTAATTTAAACCTAAAGGAAGAGAAATTCTCAATAGACCTTAAAGACGTGAAGGGACAGGAACTCGGGAAGCGTGCCCTTGAGGTCTGTGCGGCGGGACTTCACCACCTTTTATTTGTAGGGAGTGCGGGAGCTGGGAAGTCTATGCTTGCTAAAAGAATTGTGACAATTGCTCCTCCGCTGGATTACGAGGAGTTTTTAGAAGTGGCTCAGATTTACAGTGTTGCAGGAAAACCGAGAGGGGCAGTAGCAACGAGACCCTTCCAATCACCCCACCATACGAGCTCCGAGGTAGCGTTGGTGGGAGGAGGAAATCCACCCAAACCGGGAGCGGTTTCTTTGGCTCATAAAGGCTTCTTACTCCTTGACGAGATAGCGGAGTTCCCGAGGAGAAGCTTAGAAGCTCTGAGGCAACCTTTGGAGGACGGAGTAGTCCATATAAGCAGAGCCAGTTCCTACGCTGTTTTCCCTGCAGAGTTCACCTTAATCGGAACGATGAACCCCTGCCCTTGCGGAAACTACAAAAATCCCTACAAGGTATGCACCTGCACAGAGAGGGAAATTAAAAATTACAACAGTAAGCTTTCAGAACCTATCAAGGACAGAATTGAGTTAAAGGTTTGGCTCTCTCCTTTGGACGAGGAGAGTCTGATGAATCTCCCTGAATCCGAAAGCTCGGAAGAGGTAAGAAGGAGAGTTATCCAAGCTTACGAGATACAAAAGGAACGGGGAAAGGTAAACTCCCGTCTAACAAACGCCGAGGTTGAAAGGTTCGTTCTTGAACTTATGGACAGAGAAGCTAAAAGTCTTGTAAAGGAAGCTGTCAACTCCTTTAAACTTTCCGCAAGAAGCTACTTTAAGCTCCTGAAGGTTGTTAGAACAGTTGCAGATTTAGAAGCATCAGATACCATTAAAGACTACCACGTTGCAGAAGCCCTTCAATTCATTACAGAAGTTTAGATTTCTCTATGGCGGAGGGGGAGGGATTCGAACCCTCGGGCGGGCAGTGAACCCGCCAGGAGATTTCGAGTCTCCCGCCTTAGTCCACTCGGCCACCCCTCCTACGAAAAAAAATTTAGGAGCAAGAGGAAAAACTGAGTTTACTCCACGCCCATCATCTTTAAGTGGAGTTTTATCTTATGGAGGAGGTCTGCAGGATTCTTAATAGGATACTCTATCTTTTGAACTACTTCTTCTGCAGGGAGACCTTTTATAACTACGCCCTTTACCTTTTCCGCAAGTTCGTCCGGTTTTTCTATGGGGAAGTGGACACCCTTTATCTTCTTG
>WFPV01000106.1 GCA_015487405.1 Aquifex sp.
AGAGAATACAACGCAAGGTTTCCGAATACAGGGAACTCTGCGACAAGCCCGCCGTTGTAGGTTTTGGAGTATCTAAGAAAAAACACGCAGAAGAGATAAGCTCCTTTGCGGATGGAGTGGTGGTAGGAAGTGCTCTCGTAAAGCTCGCAGGAAAAAGAGATTTAAAAGCCTTAAAGGAACTAATATTAGAACTTAAAGAGGGATGCCGAAAGTAAAGGTTTTAAACTTAGGCTTAGAGTTTGAAGGAATAGAGAACGAAACCATAATGCAGATACTTTATAGGAACGGAATAGAGGTAGACAGTGCCTGCGGGGGGCACGGGCAGTGCACCAGTTGTAAAGTCCTGGTAGTTCAAGGAATAGAAAATCTCTACCCTCCGGAGTTTGAAGAGGAAGAGACCATTCAGGAATACGGACTTGACCCCGAAAAAGAGAGGCTCTCTTGCCAAGCAAAACTTAACGGAAAAGGCGACGTTGTAATCTACCTGCCGTGAGGCTGGATAAGTACCTTTCAAAGTCTCTGCACATCACGAGAAAGGAAGCTAAAGAGCTCATAAGGGAAGGAAGGGTAAAAGTAGAAGGGAAAGTCATTAAAAGCCCCGACTACAAAGTCAGAGAGGGTGAAAAGGTAGAAGTTGGAGGAAAAGAATTAAAACCTAGAGAAAGAGTTTACATCCTTCTTTACAAACCCACAGGCTATCTATCCACTACAGAGAGGGAAGCACAGCATCCCTCCTTTTTAGAACTTATAGAAGAGCAGTTCGGAGGGAGAAAGCTCTTCGCAGCGGGAAGGCTCGACGTGGACGCGGAAGGACTTTTGTTCATCACCGACGACGGAAAACTCGCCCACAGACTAACCCATCCCAAGTGGAAGGTAGAAAAGGAGTATATAGTTGAGCTCGATAGAGATTTCAAAGAAGAGGATTTAGAAAAACTTAAAAACCTAACGTTGGACGGCAAACCGGTGGCTCTCGTAAAAGCGGAAAAACTCGGGGACAGAAAATTGAGAGTAGTTCTTACCGAAGGTCGCCATCATATAGTTAAAAGAATGTTTAAAGCTCTCGGCTATAACGTAGTCTCTTTAAAAAGAACCAGAATAGGAAATTTAAAGTTACCCGAAAACTTTGAGCCTGGGGACTATAGGGAGCTATCCGAAGAAGAGATAAAGGAACTCAAGGAGCTTTTAAAATTAAGTTAAATACCGCCTTCGGCGGTGATAACATAAACAAGAAATGGAAGAAATAATAAAAGTAGAGAATCTCTACAAAGAAATTAACGGCAGAATAATTCTTAAAAACGTATCTTTCAGTATTTATAGGGGAGAAATCTTTTCCATAATAGGGGGAAGTGGAAGCGGAAAAACCTCTATAACAAAGATAATAGTTGGTCTCTGGAAACCCACAAAAGGAAAGGTACTTGTTTTCGGAAAGGAGATAGACAAGCTCTCGAAAGTGGAGCTCGACGAGATTCGCAAAAACATAGGCTACGTCTTTCAGGAGGGAGCTCTCTTCGACAGTTATAAGGTTTGGGAAAACGTCGTTTTTTATTACTTAGAACACGGAGGTTATTCAGAGAAGGAGCTCCGCAAACTTGCCGTAGAAAAACTAAAGCTCGTTAACCTTGACGAAAGTGTTCTAGATTTATACCCTTCAGACCTATCCGGGGGAATGAAAAAGAGGGTAGCAATAGCCAGAGCTATAGTGACCAATCCCCAGCTCGTTATCTACGATGAGCCCACCTCCGGACTGGACCCCCTAACCAGCAGAGTTATAGACAAACTTATTCTTGAGCTCAGGGACAAAACCGGAAGCACAGCTCTCGTCGTTACCCACGATATGATTTCCGCCTTTGGAATATCGGACAGGGTGATGGTTTTAAAACAAGGGGAGATTATAGCTATCGGAAAACCCGAAGAGGTTCTAGAAAATCCGCATCCCTATATTCAGAGTTTTGTAGGAAATTTAAAACCCTGTTTGAAAGTAAAGAGTGGATAAATAGTAAAATAAAACATGGGGAGCGAAAACGCCACTTTAAATTCTTGAGACAAAGACTTCTCGTATTGTGTTCATTAAGTTTTTAAAATCTTTATTATGCAAGAGCTCAAGGAGTATAACCCTAAAGATATAGAAGAGAAGTGGTCTAAGTTCTGGATAGAGAAAGCCCTCTATCACATAGAGAAGCCCGACAAAAGAAGGAAGTTTTCCGTAGTTATCCCCCCTCCAAACGTCACCGGTTCACTCCACATGGGACACGCCCTCAACGCCACCCTCCAGGACATTATCGTGAGATGGCAGAGAATGAAGGGAAGGGACTGCGTATGGGTTCCCGGGTTTGACCACGCGGGGATAGCGACCCAGTATGTAGTTGAAAAACAGCTCGCAAAGGAAGGAAAGAGCAGGCTTGAGCTAGGAAGGGAGGAGTTTTTAAAGAAGGTCTGGGAGTGGGTTCCAAAATCCAGAAACGCGATAAGAACTCAGCTTACAAAGCTCGGCGTCTCCGTTGACTGGAAGAGGGAGAGGTTTACCTTAGACGAGGGATTTTCAAGAGCGGTAAGGAAGGCTTTCAGAACCCTTTACGAGGAAGGATTAATCTACAGAGCGGAATACATAGTAAACTGGTGCCCGAAGGATTTGACGGCTCTCTCCGACTTAGAAGTTGAATACGAAGAAGAGCCGGGAGCTCTTTGGTATATAAAGTATCCCATCGTTGACGAGAACGGGCATGACACGGGAGAGTTCATAACGGTAGCGACCACGAGACCTGAAACCATGCTCGGGGACACCGCAGTAGCGGTCAATCCAAACGACGAGAGGTATAAACACCTCGTAGGAAAGAAGGCGAGACTTCCCCTCGTGAACTGGAAGAGGAAAGACCTCAAAGGAAACGAGGTTGATAACCTCATTCCCATAATTGCGGACGAGAGGGTGAAGATGGATTTCGGAACGGGAGCGGTGAAGATAACCCCCGCCCACGACCCCCTTGACTTTGAAATAGGAAAGACCCACAACCTTCCCTTCGTAAAGGTGATAGACAAGACTGCAAAGATGACGGAGAACGCCGGAGACTTTGCGGGAATGGACAGATACGAGGCGAGGGAAGCGATAGTCGCAAGGCTCAGAGAGCTTGAGCTACTTGAAAAGGAAGAAGAGATAACCCACTCCGTAGGACACTGCTACAGGTGTAAGACCGTCATAGAGCCTATGGTTTCCGTCCAGTGGTTCGTGAAGGTCTCGGACCCCAAGATAAGGGATATCTCCATAAAGGTCGTTGAGGAAGGGATAAAGGAAAGTCACGAGAAGGAGCTCTTCTTACAGCTCGCGGAGGTTGAGGAGCTCACGCTAACCATACCAGTAACGGATAAGGGAAGACACGTTGCGGTTATAGTCCTTGACAAAAACACTAAAATCCTCGCAGGGAAAAGGGAAGGGGAGCTTGCCTATATCTACTATCCGAAGGGAGATGAGAAGAGCTTAGAGCTCGCTAAAAAACTCGCCAACAAGATTAAGAATTTTGAGTTCTTTGCTGTCTATGAAGGCTCACCGAAGGTCATAGTTTTCGGAAACGAAGAACTCCTTCCTCCGGACACCTACTTAGTCCTATACGACGGCAAAGAGGTGAAGCTCTACAAGCTCCAAGGGAAGGAATTAAGGCCCGTTGAGACCTTAGCGAAGGGTGAGGCGGACTTAGAGGTAGCTCAGAAGTCCATAAAGGTAAGGGTAGAAAGGGTCAAACAGGTAGAAGAGGAGGAAAAGAAAGTTCGCTTCATTCCCGAGCACTGGAAGAAGTTCTACCTCGAGTGGATGTATAACTTAAAGGACTGGTGTATCTCCAGACAGATATGGTGGGGACACAGGATTCCTGTATGGTATTGTAAGGACTGCGGAAACATTAATGTCTTTACCGACGACGACTTTGACAGAGCTTACGACAAGATAATCTTTAACCTCATAGCGGACGGAAAGATAAAAAACGAGTTCACGCCCGAAGAGATAGAGCAAATCCTAAAGTCTCCCCACTTCGTCCATCCCGAGATGACGGTTTTAGACTTTTACAAGAAGTTCGTCTTCCACAGATACTTCTCCACGGACATAACCGCGGATAGCCTGAGACTCTTCTTCACCCAAGAGGCAAACCCCATGGCTATGCTCACCCCCGGCGTCTCCACGAGGGGACTCTACAGATACGACTCCCAAAAGAAGAAGTGGAAAATGGTTCTAAGATGTAAGAGGTGTCGCTCCGAGAACCTTGAACAAGAAACGGACGTTCTTGACACCTGGTTTTCCTCAGCACTCTGGCCCTTCGGAGTGTTCGGCTGGCCCGAGAACACGGAGGATTTAAAGAATCTCTATCCTACAGACCTTCTGGTTACTGGATTTGACATCATCTTCTTCTGGGTCGCCCGTATGATAATGATGGGAACGCACTTTATGAAGGATATCCCTTTCCACGATGTTTACGTTCACGCCCTTGTCAGAGACAAGTTCGGAAGGAAGATGTCCAAGACCCTCGGGAACGTCATAGACCCCCTTGACATAATAGAGAAATACGGAGCGGACGCTCTGAGGTTCACCCTCGCAATCCTCACCGTTCAGGGAAGGGACATAAAGCTCGCCGAGGAGAAGTTTGAGGGATACAAACACTTTGCTAATAAAATCTGGAACGCTTCGCGTTACGTTTTAATGAACACACCCGAGGATTTCCTCGCACGCCTCCCCTACATGGCACCTCTCAAGCCCGAAGACAAGTGGATTATCACCAGACTCAACGAGACCGCAGAAGCGGTAAATAAAGCTCTCTCTGAATACCAATACTCCCAAGCCGCTCACGCCATCTACGAGTTCTTCTGGAGCGATTACTGCGACTGGTATATAGAGTTCACAAAGGAAAGAATCTACAAAAAACCCCCCGAAGGAGAGGGAGAAGAGGTAGAACAGCTAAAAATGCAGATAGAGAACGAAAGAACCACCGCCCTCTACACCCTCCATTACGTCCTTGAGAAGGCTCTCAGGATTCTTCACCCCTTCATGCCCTACATAACGGAAGAGCTCTGGCACAAGCTCCCCTCCGCGGAAGGGGAAAGCATATCCCTAAAAGAGTTCTCCGAAAAGAACGAGGAAGAAATCTTCACCGAGGACAAGGAAAAGGTAGAGAGACTCAAGGAGATAATCACAGCGATTCGTTCCCTCAGGGCGGACCTCCAGATAAAGCCAAACCAGAAGATAAAAGCCGCTTACAAAACCGAGAGCGAGCTCTCTAAAAAAGTCATAGAGGAGTTCAAGCACCATATTCTAAACCTTGCGAAGCTTGAGAGCTTTGAGGAGGTGAGCGAAAGACCCAAGGACACCGTTGCGACCTTCTCAAGGGACACCGAGATATACATCTACACCGAAGGTCAGGTTGACGTTGAAAAGCTCATCCAGAGCTACGAAAAGAAGAGGGAAAAGCTACTCAAGGAGCTTGATAGAGTAAATAAGAAGTTATCAAACGAGAACTTCCTCAAGAAGGCACCCGTGGAGGTGGTGGAAAAGGAAAAGCAAATCAAGGAGGAGCTTGAGAATGACCTAAAGAAGGTTGAAGAGATACTGAAAGTCCTAAAATCTTAGCTATGGGATACCCTTACAGAGACCTGCACGACTTTGTGAAGGACTTGAAAAAGAGTGGTGAGCTTGCGGTAATAAAGGAGGAGCTCTCCCCCATATTGGAGATAACGGAGGTCACGGACAGAGTCTGTAAGATGCCCGGGGGAGGGAAAGCCCTCTTCTTTGAAAATCCCAAAGGCTACAACATTCCCGTAATAACGAACCTCTACGGCTCTCCGAGCCGTATCAAGAAAGCCTTAGGCTACGAAAACTTAGAAGATATAGGCTGGAAGCTCTACAAAATCTTAAGACCGGAGGTTCCTAAGACCTTTTTAGATAAATTAAAGAAACTCCCGGAGCTGAAAAAGCTCAACGACGCTATTCCCAAACTCGTAAAGAAGGGGAAGGTTCAGGAGGTAGTAATAAAGGAGCCTAACTTAGAGGAGCTTCCCATCCTAAAGTGCTGGCCCAAGGACGGGGGAAGATACATTACCTTTGGTCAGGTTATAACTCAGGACCCCGAAAGCGGCATAAGGAACGTGGGACTCTACAGACTCCAGGTTCTTGACAAAGACAAGCTCGCCGTTCACTGGCAGATACACAAAGACGGAAACCACCACTACTGGAAGGCGAAAAGGCTCGGAAAGAGATTGGAGGTTGCGATAGCAATAGGAGGAGAGCCTCCTCTCCCTTACGTCGCTTCCGCTCCCCTCCCGCCCGAGGTGGACGAATACCTCTTTGCGGGCATAATTATGGAGAAACCCGTTGAACTCGTTAAGGGAATAACCGTTGATTTAGAGTATCCCGCGAACGCGGAGATTGTTATAGAGGGATACGTTGACCCTGAGGAGCCCCTTGTGAACGAGGGACCCTTCGGAGACCATACGGGATTCTACACTCCCGTTGACAAGTATCCCATGATGCACGTAACCGCCATAGTTATGCGTAAAGACCCCTACTACCTTACCACCATAGTGGGAAGACCTCCCCAGGAGGATAAATACCTCGGCTGGGCTACCGAGAGGATATTCCTCCCCCTAATAAAGTTCAATCTCCCAGAGGTGGTGGACTACCACCTTCCCGCGGAAGGCTGTTTCCATAACTTCTGCTTTGTCTCCATAAAAAAGAGGTATCCCGGGCACGCCTTTAAGGTGGCTTACGCTCTCCTTGGGCTTGGACTGATGTCCTTAGAAAAGCACATCGTCGTCTTTGACGAATGGATAAATGTTCAAGACATAGGGGAGGTTCTCTGGGCTTGGGGTAACAACGTGGACCCTCAGAGGGACGTTCTCATCCTAAAAGGTCCCATAGACGTTTTAGACCATGCAACCAACGAGGTGGGTTTCGGTGGTAAGATGATTATTGACGCTACCACCAAGTGGAGGGAGGAGGGCTACACGCGGAAGTGGCCCGAGGTGATAGAGATGTCTCCCGAAGTTAAAAAGAGGATCGATGAAATATGGGACAGGCTTGGGATAACTTGAAATACTCTTACAAATCTATAAAAG
>WFPV01000107.1 GCA_015487405.1 Aquifex sp.
ATCTCAATTCCTTCGGGAGCTATGGGGTCGGTAATCAGAACCTTATACAACGCGTTTACCTCCTCAAGGGCTTGAGAGATTTTTATTATATCTCTGATTTTTATGACCGCTTCGCGGTATTTAAATAAAAAACTTATAATTGTGTGTATGGAAAGACCCTACGTCATTATCGTTTCCGAGGTCAGCGTTGACGGAAAGCTCACCCTATATCGCGGTGCTTCCTCCAAGGAACTAATGAGCCTTATGGACGAAGAGGCTTACAGGTATCTCCACGAGATTAGAGCAAAAGTGGACGGGATAATGGTGGGATGCGAAACCGTAAGAACCGACAACCCGAGCCTAACCGTAAGATATGCAAAGGGAAAGAACCCCATAAGAGTCATCCCCTGTTCTACCGCTAACGTTCCCTTAGATGCGAATGTTTTAAATACACAGGAAGCTCCCACAATAATCGCCACCACCGAAAGAGCACCCAAGGAAAGGCTTGAAAAGATTAAGGAAAAGGGAGTGGAAATAATAGTTGCGGGAGACGAGCTCGTTGATTTTGACATACTCCTTAAAGAGCTCTACAAGAGAGGAATAAAAACCCTGATGGTGGAAGGGGGAGCTTCCATAAACTGGGAGTTCGTAAGGAGGGGAGTCGTTGACGAGATAAGACTCATTCACCTTCCAGTTATAGTGGGAGGCGAGAACGTTCCCACCTTGGTGGGCGGAGAGGGTTTTAAAAAGCTTAAAAACTTACTACATTTAAGACTTAGGAGTCACTTCGTTAGAGGAAAACAATTAATAACCGAGTGGGAAGTTATTAACAGGAGGTAATCCGATGGAGGAAAAGGAAATTAAGAATCAAGAAAACAAGGAGGAAACTCAAGAAAAAAAGGAAGAGAACATTGAAAAAGAATTGGAAGAACTGAGGAAAAGAGAACAGGAATTAGAAGAGAAAATTAAAAAATTAGAAAACATCGCAAAGAATTCAAACCTTAGGGTTGCGGAGCTCCAGAGGGAGATAGAATACCTGAAGGAAAGGTATAGAAGGGACTTAGAAGAGCAAAGAAAATACTGCTACGAGCGGTTCGCCTACGACCTGCTTGAGGTTATGGACAACTTTGAACGTGCCTTAGACTATGCAAGAAAGACGGAGGACATAAAGTCCATAGTCATGGGTATAGAGATGGTTTACTCCGAGATGAAGAAGATTTTTGAGAAATACGGAATAACCGAGATAGAGGTAGAAGGAAAGGAGTTTGACCCCTACGTTGCGGAAGCGGTTGAGAAGGTAGAAACTACGGAAGTTCCGCCAAACACCGTCGTGAAGGTTATCAGAAAGGGTTACAAGATTCACGAAAAGGTCCTAAGACCCGCTCGCGTTGCGGTGGCTGTAGCCCCCCAAGAACCTCCGGAAAAAGAAAGAGAAGAGATAACGTGAGGTGGTAACGATGGAGATTAAGTTTAAGGATTTTTATAGAAAGACAGCTCCCTTTATAGATGAAACCTTGGAGGACCTCTTAGAGAAGCAAGTCAACGAGTGGATAAAGCTCAACAAAGTCAAAGTCATAAACGTGGAAACGATATGGCAGAGAAACGCCCACGTCTCTGCGGGAATACGGGTGTGGTATATAGTCGGTGAGGAGGAATGAAACGGAGGGCGGCGATATTCATAGACGGGACAAACCTTTACTTCATACAGAAGAACTTTCTAAACGCCAAGATAGACATTATAAAGTTCGTTGACTACTTCAGGCAGTTTTACGATATTTACAACACCTTTTTCTACTTAGCCTACAGGGAGGAAGACGAAAAGCAAGAAAAGTTTCTAAAACTCCTCGCCTTCAGCGGGATAACCGTAGTTAAAAAACCGGTAAAACAACTAAAGGATGGAAGCTTAAAGGGAAACTTAGACGTTGATATAGCCATTGACATGCTCCTGACGAAGGACAACTACGATGTTGGTATTCTCTGTTCCGGAGACAGTGATTTTGAAAGACTCGTTTATGTCCTCAGGAGTTTTGGGAAGGAAATAGTTTGTGTTTCAACGAAGGAAAGCACCTCCATAGAGCTCGCCAACGCGGTTGATAAATACATAGATATAAAAGACATCCTTCCCCTTGTCAGGCTTGAGTGAGCTTTTTCTGGAACTCTTTAATATTATACATACGCTTGTCAGCCTTGTCTATAAGCTCGTGTAGTTCTACGCCATCCTTAGGAAAACAGGCACTTCCTATCGCAGCGGAAATCTCAATTCCTTCATAATTTATTTTCAAGTTTTTCATTAACTTTTCTATAAGTCTCAGTAAATCATCAGGTAAAGTTTCTAAAATGACTATAAACTCGTCACCTCCGTAACGTATTATGTATTGGTTGTCATCAACGCTTTCTTTAATCTTTTTTGCTACCTCCTTTAGGATTTTGTCCCCCACACTGTGCCCGTAAACGTCGTTTATCTTCTTAAAATTGTTTAGGTCTATAAAAATTAAGCAGAAAGGTTTTCTAAATTTTTTGTATTTTTCAACTTCTATCTTGAAGATTTCTTCCAAGAACTTCCTGTTTTTCACCCCCGTGAGAGGGTCTATGTATATTCTGCTCTCTAGATTTCTAAATCTTTTTATCAGTTTTATATTCTCAAAAAAGGTATATCCCAAGAGAACGTAACCGGCTACCTTCATAAGGTTATACACCGTAGGATTAAAACCTATGGTCTCTAAGTAATACGCCGCGTATATCATAATAAAGGAAACAGCATAAAGAGAAGCCACGTATTTAACGAAAAGGTCTTTTGTGAAAAGCATGAATACGGTGTAAAGTCCTGCAAAACCAAGAATAATATACCTATCAATTTCCATAAGCATCTGAGCTATAATTTAAATTGTATGTCTGATGAAAGTTAATACACTATGGCTCGTAAGGAAACTGGGAGATTTTTCGTCGAGTTTGCTGAAAGAAGACGATGTGGTAATCCTTATTCAAGACGGCGTTTTGAGGTACCCCTCCCGGGAAAGGTGGTTCGTTTGTAAGGAAGATGCAGAAGCAAGAGGTTTAAAATTTCCAGAAGACGTAATGAAATCTTACTCAGAGATAGTTGAGCTCATAGAAAAGTCAAAAAAGGTTATAGTCTGGTAATTTAAATCCTATTTTTTACGAAATATGTTTTAACTTATTGAAAGGTTTCATCGTGAAGGTTAGCCCTGAGTTCTTCTTGAGGCTGTTAAAGTTCCGGGACGCCTATACGAAGGGGCATACTGAGCGGGGAGTTATTTACGCCTTAGAGATTGGTAAAGCCCTCGGATTGACGGAAGAGGAACTGAAGTTTCTAGAAATGGGCAGTTACATCCACGATATAGGAAAGATAGCTATCCCCGACGTTGTTCTTCTAAAACCTTCAAGGCTTACAAAAGAAGAGTATGAAATTATGAAGCTTCACGTTGAATTAGGATACGAGATTATAAAGGATATAGGCTTTCCTAAAGAGAGTGTGGAGGTTCTCCTGTACCACCAAGAGAAGTATAACGGAACGGGTTATCCCTTTGGAAAGAAAGGAAAGGAGATACCCCTCCTTGCGAGGATATACAAAATAGCTGATTCTTTTGAAGCTATGACCTCTCGGAGAGTTTACAAAAAAGCAAAAAAGTGGGACGTTGCCCTCAACGAGCTTGAAGAGCTTGCGGGCTTAGATTTTGACCCGGACATAGTTCCTTATGCGGTAAAGGCTCTCAAAAAGCTTCAAGGAAAAATAAAACCTAAGCTCGATTTAAACTCAGAGCTTGAGAAGATTCGCTGGAGCTTTTACTTTACGGATTTTACGGGAGCCATAAAGGGAGACCTCTTTTTATCAACGCTGAGAGCTTTCATAGAAAAAGGAGAGCCTTTCTGTTTGACCTTATTTGACATAGAGAACCTCTTTGAGATAAACCAGGAAAGAGGTTGGGAGAAAGGAAACGAAGTTCTCCAGGCACTCGTATACGCAATAAAGTCTCAGTGTTGCGGAACGTCTGACCCTAAGGAGCTCGTGATAAAACTTATGAAAGCAGATATATACGACATCTCAGTCCCCGTTATCTTCAGGCTCGGAAGTGATGAGTTTGGTGTCATAGCACCCTACATACCTCCCCCGGAAAAGGTTGAAAACGTAGCAAAGTTTATGAGAGACCTCGGAGTAAAAATTAAATACGTCCAGAAGAGATTTCCCGAAGACCTTCAAAGTGTGGAGGACATACTTCACCTACTCATGAAGTTCCAAAAGAGAATTAGCTTCCCCCAGTAACGTATTATTGCAACTGCGAATCATTCTTAATATATTTAAGCTGATGGGAGTAAATACGGAGGAGTTAAAGAAGGCATTTACCGAATTTCTCAAGAAAAAAAATATGAAGATTACGAAAACACGCTTGGATTTAATAGATTTAATAGCTGACTACAACAAGCACTTTGAGATAGAAGAGCTCGTTAACTGGATTTCCTCCCGAACGGATAAGCGAGTTTCCCGCTCAACTATATACAGAACCATAAAGCTATTGGAAGAG